>NZ_CP147016.1 GCF_037126285.1 Bernardetia sp. MNP-M8 | reverse complement strand
AAAGAAATTGATGTATTTGGCAGAAAAAGAGTATTGAAGAATACAGCCGAGTTTTTACCACTTACAAAACAAATCATTGAAAAAGGCAAGTTTGAATCCTACGGACTTATTTTTGACAGCGATACATTTCAGAATATAAGCAAAAAAGACCGTTCTAGTTCCTTTTTTACTGCAATAGAAAGACAAATTATAGCAGCTAAGAAAATGGGAATCAAACAATTTGTATTTAGTTGTATCAACCCAGATAATAAATACCAAGCAAAAGGTCTTGATGACTTAGCTATCCATTGTGAGCCGTCTGAAATAAGAAAAAAATTAGAATCTAATTCTTATCATAATGACTTGTTTTGGCATTTTAAATTTGACCTTACCCAAGACTATGCAAGAAGTTTAAAAAACCTGCAAGATACGTTCAAAGCTAGTTCTCAAATTAAGCTAGAGCCTACAAAAATTCGTTTGAATGGTTATTTAGGCAGTCAATTATTAGAAAATACAGCTTTCCAAAAATCTATTTTAAAAGAAAAATATACTTTCTTAGAAGCCCCAACAGGTTTAGGCAAGTCTTATTTTGTGCAACATTATCTGACACCGTTTTTGAATAAAAAAGGTTATACGGTATTATTTGCAGCTCCAAGAAACGCAATAGCCAAACAACAAGCAGCCGAAAAAGAAAAAATAGTATTTACTGCCGATACTGTCAGTAAAGCGATTGAAAGGCTTAAAACAGAACAAAAAGATATAGTTTATACTAATTTTGATAAACTTCATGAAGCCTATAAGGTGCTTACAGAACTACATGGCTTGAAGGTTTTTATAGTAGTTGATGAAGCTCACTTAATACCTTTTGATAGTAGTTTTAGAGCTGATGTCATCGGTTCAGTTTTAGACACTTTAAAAGAAAATCCTACTAATCTGTTAATGACTGCAACACCGACAGAATTATCATTTCCTACTAAGAACTTTAAAGTTATTTCTACTGACAAAAAAGCCTATAACCGTCCTAATTTAGTCTTTTGTTCTGATAACAAAATGACTACCTACGCATTAGAAGAAGGATTACAAAAAATAAAAAAAGGTCATAGAGTAATTATTCATTGTAACGATTTAGATGCAGCAAAAACACTAAAAAAATCATTTACTAGCCACGAAAAGAAAGTACATTTGTTTGCATCAAGTGGATTAGATACCCAAGAAAAAGAAGTATTCGAAGATATGCAAACCCAAAGTACATTCATTTGGAATGATGACACCGATATAATCATAACCACATCCGTATTAGAAGCTGGTATCAATATCAAAACTGATAGAGCAGTAACAAACATTTATCTGAATAAAACGCCTTTTGGATTTGATAATATTTCTTTCAGACAATTCATAGCTAGAGTACGTAATTACAATGAGTTTGAGGTAGAAAATATTATTGTAACCAAAAATTACAAACACTTTTTACCCTCCGAAAATTTAGTTTTACGCTATAATTATCAAACTAGCTTAGAATTAGCTTTTGAAAATGCTTTGCATCATAGTAACCAAATGGAAAGATTAATTGCTAATGATACATACGAAAAAGACAGATTCAGCAGCATGTTATCTCAAAACATCTTTCTCAATGAAAGCAAAGGATATTTTGATATAAACTATCAAAATATATTTGCAGACTTCACAAGACACTCACGCAGTAAAGGAAGTCCTTTTTTTGAAAACCCTACCAAAATATTCTTCTATGATAATGAAATAGATAATAATATTAAAGCTCATACAAAAGAACTAGAATCAGAGAAAGAAAAAGCAGAAAACGAGGTAGTAAATATGTTTTATGAAGATTTTGAATGTTTATTAAAGTCTGTCAATAAAGAAACTAAAAACGTTCGTTTAGAGAATCAAACGACTATAACTAATGATAGTATTGAGCCTATACAATTAACAGCTTTGCAGCTTCAAATAGCAGAAAAATTATTGATTAGGTACTTTCAGTTACTCAAAACAAGTCCTCACAAAGGAATTAAGGACGTGCCAAAACTCAAAAATATTTTGGCTTGTAAAGAATCTTCCACAATGCGAAAAACTCAAGATTTGAGCAAAAGGAAAAATGAATACATAAGTTACTGGCTACTAGACAGGAAAGAAAAAGGAGGAAAATTAGGAACTAAAGAGTTTTTCAGAATAGAAGAATACAGAAGAGTCATATCTGTTTTAAAACAAACAAAAGGGCAAAAACTAACAGCCCAAGAGATAACAAACAAAATAAATAAAGGAAAGCATCAAAAAAATAGGTACACAAAAAAAATAGCCTTATCAATTTGTCAAATGTTATGCGAAATTTCAGAAAATACAGTAAGGATTGACAGTAAGAAAACAGCTAAGATTTATCAGTTTGAGAGCGTTAAGATTTGGGAAAAGGAATTGGGAAATTTGACTGAGTAAAAGGTAAAAAAAGGTTACTGTATTAGATAGTTTATTATAGAACTAAAACCTAATACAGTAACCAAATAAAATCTTTAAAAAAGCCTTTACGCTATCAAAAAGCCGTTTTTATCACTACTCAAAAAAAAACTTTCAAAAATTAGAAGTTTGCAATTTTAAACCTAAAATCTACAACTATTTTCCTACTTTAATCCTTTCAAAAATGAGTAGAAATAAGACCTATTTTGTGCCTATAGGCTTTCTAACTATCTTCTTTTGTCATGTCCTGAAATAACGTTACAGGTTTTAGATACATTAAATATAATCTGATAAGAGTCATTATTTTTATGGTAAATAAAAAATTAGAACACAAACTCGAAAGCAAATCAATAAAGCCAACAGCAATGAGGCTACTTATTTTGCAATATCTTATAGAACAGACAACAACAGTTTCTTTAAGTGATATAGAAATGGCATTTGAAAGATCAGACAAAAGCACTATTTTTAGAACATTAAAAACCTTCGAGAAATCCAAACTAATACATAGCATTGAAGATGGTACAGGTCATTTAAAATATGCTCTATGCTTAGAAGGATGCAGTTGTTCTCCAATAGATTTACACTATCATTTTCATTGTAATAAATGCAAAGAAACATTTTGTCTAACAACTCTAAGCATTCCTTATATAGAACTCCCCAAGAATTTTGAGATGCAACAAGCCAATATGGTTATAAAAGGAATTTGTGCAAATTGTAAAATATAATCTTTGTAAGCAGGGTTTTCTTATAAAAAAATAAAAGGGTAAAAAAGGTTTAATTTTGTATTACCAAGTACTAAATTTATCCTTCTATGCACAAAGAAAGTAGTTTTTATGTTCAATTACAAAATTTAGTGGGCTTAGGTTTACGAGATTGCCGAGGAAAAACCCACAATTTAGCCTTTGTTTTACTTGGTTTAAGTATAGCACTTTTGCGAAAACGTGACAGAAATTTATCAAGTCTTCATCGTAGTATGGAAAATAAACATCAAGAGTTATGTGATTTTTTAGAGTTATCTGAGCCTATTGAGGTCATGTCTCGCTCTCATCTTCCAGTTTGTTTAAAAAAGTATCTCTTCCTCATTTTAAAACACTATTATTGGAAATTATGGAATAGAGTTAAGTGATGAGCAAAAGAAGTGGTTTGCAGGTGATGGTAAAGAATTGCGTGGAAGTATAGAAAAAGGTAAAAAAACGTGGAGAAGCTCTAGTCCAATTAGTAGGTCAAGAAAGTAGACAGGTTTTAGGACAATCTTATTACAATGGAGAAAAAGAAAGCGAAAAGTCTTGTATTCGTAATTTATTAACAACTAGCCAAGCTACTGGGCAAAAAATTAGTTTGGATGCACTTCATTTATCTCCATCTACCTGTGAATTGATTAATGGAGGAGGAGGTATTTTTTTAATTGGTTTAAAGAATAATCAAACTGTATTATTAGAAGATATGGTATTTTGTAGTCAAACTTCAAAAGCAATTTTGCAAAGCAAAAAATGGGAAAAGGGACATGGAAGAATTGAATATAGAAAGTATGAATTATATGATATTAGCCAAGAATATTTTGACCCACGTTGGGAAAAAGTAGATTTTTGCTCTTTAGTTAAAGTAGAAAGAACACGCACAGATACTAAAACGCAAGAAGAAAGTAAAGAAACTTCATTTTATATTTCCAATGAAAAAACACAAGAGGGAGAACAACTTTTTAGAACTGTCCGAAATCATTGGCAAGTAGAAGTAAATAATAACATCAGAGATACTACATTTCAAGAAGACCAACTCAAAACAAAAGAAAAATCTATTTCAAAAGTGTTAGCAGGGCTTAGAACACTTAGTTGACACTTTTGAATAAATTAAAACCTAAAAATATGGTAGCACAACTTGAAAAATTTCAAGATGATTTTCAATCTTTATTAAACTTTCTTAACCAAGTCAATTTTTTATAAGAAAACCCTGTATTTGCAAGTGAGTTGCACGTATATTTTAGTATTTTTGAAGATGAGAATATTAACATTCATATTATCAATATTTGTTTTTGCAATGGCAATTATGCCTTGTGAGGATAGTATGGATAGTGCTGTTTCTGAAAACGTATTACAAGCCCATTTTGAAGAACCATTACACGATCATTCTCGAAATGGCAAAGATGGGTGCACAGCTTTTTGTATATGTCAATGTTGTGGTACTTCAATTACAATACCTTCATTATATACCTTTAGTGATTTGAATAAAATAGTTTTGTATTCCTATTTATTTCATTATTCCTCTTATTCCTCTCCATATTCTTTTGATTACTTCAATAGAGTATGGCATCCACCAACCCTAAGTTAAACTATTTTTCAAGGGCTATCTACGTCTTTTTTACATTTTTCTTTTAGTTTAACTCTGAAGTTGTTTAAGAATAGTATTCTGGTTTAATTTTTCCATAAAGTAGGGTTTGCAAACCCTACTTTATGGAAAAATACACTGCCTTTGTTGGTGTTTTAGCGTAGCGACACCAACAAATACACGCACAAAACCTATTCTTAAACAACTTCTCTAATAAAATCACATTTATATGTTCGATAAGATAATCGCTTATTCGGTACAGAATAAGTTTGTTATAGGGCTATTTGTAGCTGCTTTAACAATTTGGGGTATATTTTCATTACGCCAGTTGCCTATTGATGCAGTTCCTGACATCACAAACAATCAGGTTCAAATTATTACTATTTCTCCAACACTTGCTACACAAGAGGTAGAGCAGTTTATTACAACACCAGTTGAACTTGCTCTGCAGAGTCTTCAAAAGGTAGAAGAAATAAGGTCAATCTCACGTTTTGGGCTATCTGTAATTACCGTAGTATTTGAAGAAAACTATGATATATACTTAGCAAGACAGTTAGTTACTGAACGAATTAAGGAAGCTGAAAATGCAATACCTCAAGGTTTAGGCGCACCCGAAATGTCTCCAATATCTACGGGTTTAGGAGAAATATATCAATATGTAGTAAGACCCAAAGAAGGTTTTGAAGATAAATATTCTGCAACAAAGTTAAGGACTATTCAAGATTGGATTGTAAAAAGGCAATTACTGGGTATTGAAGGTGTAGCAGAAATTAATTCAATGGGTGGTTACTTAAAACAGTATGAAGTAGCAGTTAATCCTGACTTACTGAAATCATTAGGTATAAGTATTTCAGATGTATTTGTGGCTCTTGAAAAAAGCAATGAAAATACTGGTGGTGCATATATAGAGAAAAATTCAAATGCCTATTATATCCGTTCAGAAGGGCTTGCAAAATCATTAGACGATATAGGCAATATTGTAGTTAATGAAGTTGGCAACATTCCAGTTTTAATAAAGGACATAGCAACCTTACAATATGGTAAAGCACCACGCTATGGAGCATTAGTACGTGATGGCGAAGAAGTGGTAGGTGGTAAAGTAATGATGTTTAAAGGTGCTAATTCTTCGGTAGTAACAGAATTAGTTAAAGAAAGAGTCATTCAAATTCAAAAATCATTACCAGAAGGTGTAGTGATTGAGCCTTATTTAGTGAGAGATAAATTAGTTACCACAGCAATTGGCACAGTTAAGAAAAACCTTATTGAAGGAGGCTTAATCGTTATTTTTATTTTAGTGCTTCTATTAGGAAATTGGCGTGCAGGCTTAATTGTGGCTTCAGTTATTCCTTTTGCAATGTTGTTTGCAGTATCTATGATGAACTTATTGGGTATTTCAGCTAACTTAATGAGTTTGGGAGCTATAGATTTTGGTTTAATTGTAGACGGGGCAGTTATTATTGTAGAAGCCATAGTACACAGGCTACAAGTAAAACATTCAGGTAAGTTACTTAGTCAATCTGAAATAGATACAGATGTAATTTCCTCTTCACAAAAAATCAGAAGTTCAGCAGCATTTGGAGAGATTATTATATTAATGGTTTATATCCCAATTCTTGCTTTAGTTGGTATTGAAGGTAAAATGTTTAAGCCAATGGCACAAACTGTAATGTTGGCAATTACTGGAGCTTTAATACTGTCTTTGACCTATGTGCCAATGATGGCAGCTCTTTTTCTAAATAAAAATATTTCCAATAAAAGAACAATTGCAGATAAAATCATAGACTTTTTTCAAAGTGGATACACTCCTATTTTAAACAAAGCAATGCAGTTCAAACGTCTATTTGTAGGAGGAACTATATTACTATTCTTTATAAGTGTTTTTGTTTTTGGTAGAATGGGTGGCGAATTTATTCCCACATTAGAAGAAGGAGATTTGGCTATGCAGCATATTATACCACCAGGAGGTTCTCTTTCTCAAAGTGTAGAAACCGCAAAAATGATTCAGAAAAAACTCTTAAAAGAGTTTCCAGAAATTACTGATGTGGTAGCCAATATTGGCTCGGCAGAAATCCCCACAGACCCAATGCCTGTAGAAATTGCCGATTATGTCTTGGTAATGAAACCAAAATTTGAATGGGCTTCGGCTGATACTCGTCAAGAAATGTTTGAAAAAATAGAAGAATCTCTTGAAGCAATTCCTGGTGTTGGCTATGAATTCTCACAGCCAATACAAATGCGGTTTAATGAATTAATGACTGGAACTAAGGCAGACATTGCCATTAAACTATACGGAGAAGACTTAAATATAATGTTTCAAAAAGCAACTGAGGCAGAGAAAATAATTAATAAAATTGATGGTGTAGGAACTGTAAATGTTGAACAAACAATAGGAATGCCTCAAATAATCATCAATTACAATTATGATAAAATGGCACAATACGGTTTGCATATAAAAGAAGTGAACCAAGTAATTCGGTCTGCCTTTGCAGGGGAAAAAGCAGGTATTATTTATGAAGGAGAAAAGCGATTTGATTTAGTCATTCGATTAGATGACCAATACAGAACAGGCATTAAGGATGTAGAAAACCTTTTTATTACACTTAGCAATGGTACTCAAGTTCCACTAAATAGTGTCGCTAATATTGATTTGGTAAATGCTCCAATGCAAGTGTCCAGAGAAAATACAAATCGTAGAATTGTTATTGGAGTAAATGTTGGGAATACAGATGTAGAAACATTAGTAGAGAAAATACAAATCCAATTAGATGCCAATTTAAAACTGCCTACTGGCTATTATTTTACGTATGGTGGTCAGTTTGAAAACCTAAAAGCAGCCAATGCAAGATTATCAGTTGCACTGCCTATCGCATTGGCTTTAATATTCATACTACTCTATTTCACTTTTGGTTCAGTATCACAAGCAGCTTTGATTTTTACAGCAATTCCATTATCTGCAATAGGTGGTATTTGGGCATTACAATTAAGAGGTTTGCCTTTTAGTATTTCAGCAGGTATTGGTTTTATTGCCTTATTTGGTGTTGCTGTGTTAAATGGTATTGTACTCATAGGGTACTTTAATCAACTTAAAAAAGAAGGTGTGAAAGATATAAAAGAAAGAATTTTAACAGGAACAAAAGTAAGGTTACGACCCGTATTAATGACAGCAGCAGTAGCTTCATTTGGATTTCTGCCTATGGCTATTTCTACTTCTGGAGGTGCAGAGGTGCAACGTCCATTAGCAACAGTAGTTATTGGTGGATTGCTTACCGCAACCTTCCTTACATTGGTCATATTACCTGTATTATATTATTGGTTAGAAAAGTGGAATAGTCGTAAATTAAATTCCATTTCCATATCAAAGAGTACTGTATTAAGTATTTTGATGTTTGTAGGTTTATCATTCTCAGTACAGGCACAGCAAAAATCAATAGACTTAGATAGTGCTATTATTATTGCGATAGCAAACCACCCTAATATAAAAGCAGCCAATTTGGAAGTAGAGAAAAACCAATCTCTTCAAAATCTAAAATACAATTTGGGTAGTACTGATATTTCTTATCAAGGAGATGGGTTAGTAGATAAACAATTTGGTCAACAAGTAAATCAGATAGGAATTGTTCAAAATTTCCCAAGTCCAAGCATTACCAAAGCCAATAACAAACTACAAGATGAGTTGGCTATTCAGAGTACTTTATCTAATCAACAAACTGTAAACGAATTAAAGTGGAAAGTAAAACAGCTTTACTTTGATATTCAATACAAAAAGGAATTAGAAAAACTTTACACCAACCTTTCAGAAACCTATTCAAATTATTACGACAAGGCAAAAGTTAGAGTTGAAGTTGGACAGGCAAATGCAATTGAAGCATTGACTTTAAAAGCCAAATGGAATGAATATCAACTTTTATTAAGACAATTGAAAATTCAGCTTGATAATCTTAATACAAAGTTTCAATTAACACTCAATTCAAAAGAACCAGTAACTACAAAAGAACCTCTTGCTGTTCTTAACTACGGTAATTCTTTAGATACTAATTCAAGTATATTTCTGCAACAAAGTAAACAAAACATTGCTATCGAATCCGCTAAAGTACAAGTGCTTAAATCCGATTTAAAACCAAGTTTTAATATCGGTTATGCAGCACAAAATTTTTATGAGGGCGGTTGGTTAAATGCCGTACAAGCGGGTGTGTCTATTCCTCTTTTTAATGGTCAAACAAAAAAAAGAGTAGAAGCACAAAAAATACAGATTGATATTGCTAATTATCAGTATCAAAGTAAAGTTTTAGCTATAAATCAAGAGTTAAGTGAAGCAGAAAGCACCATTTTGTTATACAACGAAGGTGTACAGTTTTATAAGGAGCAGCTACAAACAATCAACCCTGAAATAGTTAGGGTTGCACAACTCAATTATCAAGCAGGCGAGTTATCCTATCTCGAATTATTAAACACCTTACAGTTAATGGCTACCAATAACAAAAAATATTGGGAACAAATAATAGCATACAATAAGGCAGTAGTAGATTATCAATTTCTTACAAATCAATAAAAGACATTAAAATGAAAAATAATATAAAATATATCTTAGTAATATGTGTATTCGCAGTCTCCTCAATATTTACTTCTTGTGGAGATAAGCATAAAGAAGGTGATGGGCATAATCACGGAAACACAACCGAAAATCATAATGAAGATGATGGTCACGGTCACAAAAGTGAGTCAAAAGAAGAAAGCCATTCTGAAGAAGAAGGCGTACATCTAACTAAAGCACAAATAGAAACGATAGGTTTAGAGTTTGGCGAGTTTTCGTCCATCAAGGTAAATGATTATATAAAAACTACAGGTACATTGGGTTTACCACCCAATGCTTATGCTTCCGTTTCTGCAAAATCAGTAGGCATTATTAATGGAACTAAAAAGTTTGTAGAGGGAAATTATATAAAGAAAGGAGAACTTATTGGGTATGTAGAAAACCCTGATTTTATTGTAAAACAGCAAGAATATTTAGAATCTAAAGCACAACTGAAACTAAAGCGATTAGATTTAGCTCGTCAACAATCTTTGGTTGATGCCAATGCAGGCGTATCAAAAAATCTTCAAAACACAGAAGCTGAAGTAGCAATTTTAGAAGCTAAATCAGTTGGGCTTTCAAAACAACTTTCTTATTTAGGCATATCAGTCACTAATTTAACACCAAATACAATAAGTCATCAAGTTGCAATCACGGCACCTATGAGTGGTTATATCTCAAACATCAATATCCATAATGGTATGTATGGACAACCCACAGTTTCTTTAATGGAGATAATTTCTTCTGAGCATTTGCACTTAGAATTAGATGTCTTTGAAAAAGATATAGAAGGTTTAAAGATTGGTCAAAAAATAAGCTACACAATACCTGCATTAGGTGCTACTATCTACAATGGAGAAGTTAGTGTTATCGGGAAAGAATTCGATACCAAAACAAAAACCGTTCGTGTGCATGGGCATTTAGAAGGTGAAAAACCATTGTTTCTAAAAGACCTTTTTATCAATGCCAAAATATGGCTCAACGACACGAAAACTACAGCAATACCTGAGAAAGCAATAATAAAGGATGGAGACAATTCATTTATTTATGTAGCCAAAAAGGAGAATGAAGCCAAAGAAACTGAATTTACAACCATAAGAGTAATCCCAGGAATAACTGACAATGGCTTTACGGCTATAAAAATTTTAGAAGAAATCCCTGAAGGAATGCAGATCGTTACAAAAGGAGCATACTATGTCTATGCACAATCAAAAGCAGGAGAATTAGAACACGAACATTAAAACCTACATTATGTACTTATTTATATTCTTTATTATCTATTTCCTTTTAGTCTTTGTACTAAGGTCATTTTTACTCTGGAAGAAAACCAAAGTCAATCCACTTGCTTTTAATAAAGGAGATGATGCTCACGGGTACAATGGAAAAGTGTTTGGTGTTATTTCTATTATAGAATTAGTCATAGTTTTGATTTATGCCTTTATTCCAAGTTGGCATAAGTTTCTTTTGCCTTTATCATAGTACTATCTACAGTTAATATCAATACACAAATTACACTTGAAGAAGAATTTCTATTGAAGGAACTTAGAGAACAATACAAAAAATATAAGTCAAAAGTAAATAGATGGTTCACTTTAAAATAATAAAATATGGAACATAAAAAACACATACATAAATACGATAGCAACGGAAATCAAATATGTTGCTCATTAGAAGAAAAAATTGATGGACAAACACCACCACAATTACTTCAAAATGAACATAACGAAAATGATGATCGCAACCATTCTCACGACCCTTCCAAATCTAATAGCAGTTGGAAAGAGTATTATCCAGCCATAACAAGTTTCATTCTACTAATTACTGGGATTGGATTTGACTTTTTTGGTGTAGCTTTTTTTAAAGGTTGGGTAAGAGTTATTTGGTACGCAATAGCCTATATTCCAGTCGGCTTACCAGTAGTCAAAGAATCTTTTCAAGCTCTAAGGAAAGGTGAAGTATTTACCGAGTTTTTCTTGATGAGTATCGCCACAATTGGAGCATTTGCAATTGGCGAGTACCCAGAAGGCGTAGCTGTGATGCTGTTTTATGCAGTTGGTGAATTGTTTCAAGGGGCAGCAGTTCGTAGGGCTAAAAACAATATTACAGCATTACTTGATGTACGACCAAAAATTGCAAATGTTTTTAGAAATAATGTTTATAAGGAAGTAAATCCAATAGATGTTGCAATAGGTGAAACCATCCAAATTAAAGTAGGTGAAAAAATCCCATTAGATGGAACTTTATTATCAGATAAAGCAAGTTTAAATACAGCAGCTATTACAGGCGAGAGTAAGCCACAAAGTCTTTTGGTTGGTGAAAACGTATTAGCAGGTTCTATTAATATGGAGTCTGTAATAAATGTTAAAGTATCAAAACTGTTTAATGATAGTTCAGTAGCTCGTATTCTTCATTTAGTTCAAAATGCAACAGCAAAAAAAGCAAAAACTGAATTACTAATAAGAAAATTGGCGAAAGTTTATACTCCTATTGTAGTGTATTTAGCTATTGCAGTTTGTTTTCTTCCTTACTTTTTTGTACAAGATTACGTTTTTAGTGATTGGCTTTATCGAGCATTAATTTTCTTAGTAATTTCTTGTCCTTGTGCTTTAGTAATCTCTATTCCCTTAGGCTATTTTGGTGGTTTAGGTGCAGCTTCTAAGAATGGTATTTTATTCAAAGGAGCAATGTATTTAGACGAGCTAACTAAAGTGAATACTATAGTTATGGATAAGACTGGGACAGTTACAAAAGGAGTTTTTAAAATCAAAGAAATAAAGATTTTTAATTCAATTTCAGAAGATGAATTTATGTCTTTATTATTAGCTATAGAATCAAAATCTACACATCCAATAGCCAAAGCTATTTTAGAATATAAATCAAATAATCCGATTCAAGAAGCTGTAGCAATTAAAGAAATAGCAGGTAAAGGATTAACTGGTACTGTGAATGGGACAACTATTATTGTTGGAAATGATAAATTACTACATCAATTCAATATTCAAACACCAAATGAGTTAGAAACCATTGTAGAATCATTTGTTTTAGTTGCAATTGATAACGAGTTTGCTGGTTATGTAACTGTTGCAGATGAATTAAAAGAAGATGCAAAAGAAACTATATCAGCATTTAAAAAAGCAGGCATTAAGTTTATAATGATGCTTTCAGGGGATAAAGACAGTATCACCCAAAAAACAGCAAGTGAGTTAGGTATTGTTTCGGCTAAAGGAGGTTTGCTTCCTGAAGACAAATTAAATGAAGTAGAATCCATTAAGAAAGATTCCTCTAAAGTTGTTGCATTTATAGGTGATGGTATAAATGATGCACCTGTTCTAGCAGCAAGCGATATTGGTATAGCAATGGGTGCAATGGGCAGTGATGTTGCAATAGAAACAGCAGACATTATTATTCAAACAGACGAACCTTCTAAAATTATTACAGGAATAAAAATTGCAAAAGCAACACAAAAAATTATTTGGCAAAATATTATATTGGCTTTTGGTGTAAAAATTATTGTACTAATTTTAGGTACATTCGGTATGGCAAATATGTGGGAAGCTGTGTTTGCTGATGTAGGTGTAGCACTGTTAGCTATTTTGAACGCAGTTAGATTACAAAGAATGAGTTGGTAAATCAGCTTAATCTTGCATTCGAGTCTTTGCAGACGAAAACAAATAGACGACTGTAAAGACAAAATAGTTTCTAATGCTGAATTTAATAAATTGGTGGTGTTGTAAAAAGTATGATGAGCAGATTCTTCTGTAAATACTTAAAAAAAGGCATTTTATGGTATTTTTATTTCATTTATTCTATGAAAATACCATAAAATGCTCTGGTTGTAGTAGCACGAATATCTTCAAAAATGGTAAAAAATCATATAAAAATAAATAATTTTGAGCTAAATATAAAATAGCTCGTTTTTAAACTTACACACTTTATGCAACAGTATCTAGAATTTTTAGAAGAAATTAGTTTAAAAAAAAAATCTGTTTAAATTAAGTTATGATTTAGTTAAAATAAACGCAAAATAGGGTCAGAATGAGTTGAATTATGATGAATTAGGTTGAAATAATCGCAGATTAAGTTAAAATAACTGTAAAATGAGTTAGTATTTGGTTAGAATAGGGTTGAAAACACTTGAAAAGAGCTTATAATGACACTTTTTGAGTGTTTTCCTAAATTTTTTATTATCCTTTTAGTTTTTCATTTATTTATGATGTAGTTAGTGTGTATTTTGTCTATTTTTATCTGTAATTTACCTGTTTTCTCTTTATCAAAATTGTTTAAAAACTAACTTCCTACAAATTAAGTTTTATAGGATGTGTTGATATAAAATAGGCTATTTTCTACTGAAAAAGATAGCCATTATTTAGCGAAAAAAGAGCCTAAAAAACTCTTTTTTCTTTTCAAATCAGTATTTATATAATCAAAACAATCAATTATGGAAAATCTGAATAATCAAAAAGAGATTGTCAGCAGGATTTTAAAGTTTCTCAAAATCTTCTGAAGGAATAAAGTATAAAAAAAACAGACTAATTAATTTTAGTCTGCTTTTTTTTGTGGGAAAACTTTAATTTATTATGATAAACACATAGAATAATAAGAATATTAAATTTATAGACTAACAAACTAATAAATTTATCTTTTTTTATATAAATAAAATAAAAAAGAGGAATAGAGTACAATACTCTGTTTCTTTTTTTTCTTACCTTTTTATCACACAAAATTGATTATTTATAATTGTAAAATAAATTTTTGATTATTAAAAATATTTTATTTTTTACTTTTTTTTATGCAAAATTCGAATCGAAATGCTTTTTTTATTTACCTTTGTTAAGTTCATCAAATGACACCAGTTATTTGACAATAAAAAAACAGTACCTTCTAGTAGATACTGTTTTATTTTAAGTCTTTATAAAGAATTGAGCCTCTTTAGAAAGACAATTTCTCATCCATTAATAAAAGACCAATGGAATCAAAAACGAAAAAATGTTTCTACAAAGAAACGAAAAAAAACGGCAATTTTGCTATGGTTGAACAATTAAGTTTGTTCCCTTCAAATGATTATGAGATAATTGAGCCAAGAAAAAAAGGCGAACGCATTTCACACCGTTGTCCGAAAACTGGAAAGTTTGTAAGCCGAAAGGTTATAAAAATGTTTCCTCGTACTTATAGAAAAGAACTCTATAAACATGGTGTAAAGCGTGTCAAAATTCATGGCTCTGAATTGCCCAATGCTGCATAGTCAATTCCTTTTTGACTAATCAAAAGCCTAATCATATAACTATGGTTAGGCTTTTTTATGTTCGATACTGCTTGTGGTTCTGGAGGTTTGTAAGTTTGAAGTTACAATGAACTATACATCATTCTTTTGACTAAAAATTTTTTCTAATCTTGTATAGATAAAAAATAGACAAGAAACAGACAAAAATAGATAAGGTACAGACAAAAATAGACAAAGTACAGACAAAAATAGACAAAGTACAGATAGAATACATACTATTTACATTTCAAATAAAATACTACCTAAATGATTTTGTCTAAATATCGTTTCTATTATTAGATGCTTATGGTATTAAAAACAGTCTTTTACATCTTTGAAGAGAGCAATAAAAAGCATTGTTTGCAACCCTATTTATACATCAAATTGTTATTATGAAAAAACGTCCTATTTATTTAAAACTTGTTTTCAGAACTTAGTACAAGTATAAAATAAGTTTTCGTTTTAGATACCTTCATTTATACATTAACCTTTGTGCTTTATTTATTCCATAATAAAGGCAATGACTATTTGGGGTAGTCGTTGCCTTACAAATTCAAAAACCATGCATAGTACTGAATTTATCTTTCATTCAATTCTAATCATTGTCTATGGACACTATGTTGTCAAAATCATAGACTATCTAATATCTAAATACTTTTAGATAACTGATTAGTTCACAAAACTAGCCTTTTCTTAATTGGAAAGGCTTTTTTATTTTCCTTTATCTAAATATGTTCTGTCATCAAATTTTTTGATGGCACGTACAGTATCACTTTTATTCAAGATACTAATTTGTTTCTCTACCAATTCCCTTAGTTCACTAAAACGAGTGAATTTGTCTAATCCTTTATTTATCATTGTAGCATTCATTGATTCAATATTGGAGAGTACAATCAATTCGTTTATACTAGCAAAATCTCTCATATTCAATCCTTTTTGTGCAGCTTCAGTATTTACTTCTCTCCATTCCTTAGCAGTATAGCCAAATAAAGCAACATTCAATAAATCTGCTTCTTCTGCATATTCTAACCAATTTTTATTTTTAGGCTGTGTACTTTTTGGAATAATATGTTCTTTGATTGCGTCTGTATGGATAGCATAATTAGTTTTACTCAATAATCTTCTAATATTCCATTCAAGATTGTACTGATTTGTTTCAGCTTCTTTCAGTCTTCTGTATTCTTTTATTAGATAAACTTTGAAGGTAGGACTAACCCATGAGCCAAACTCTAAGGCTATATCTTGATGGGCATACGTTCCACCATAACGACCAGTCTTAGAAATAATGCCTATTGCATTTGTTTCTTCTATCCAACGTTTAGCAGATAAATAAAAGCGATTTGTACCAGCTTCATTTTTAATTCCCTCGAATTCGAGGGAATTAAAACTTTCGTTATGAACTGTTTCCCAAACTCCTAAATATTCAATAGTATTTTTATTTCTTAGCCAATTTTCAATGATACTGTTTCCACCTTCTATATTTTTAATCATATCAGTAAGACTGATATAATCCTCTTCATTGTGTGATACAATAGAAATAACCTTATTTTCTACTTCAATTTGTTTTTTCTGCTTTGCCAATTTTTTAATATTTAGAGTGATAGAATAGATATAAGTTCACAAAAAAAGCCTTTTCTTTTTTAATTGAAAAGGCTTTTTTATTTTAAATAAAGATTATATACTAAATAATGAAAATTAACAACCTAATTTATTTTCCCTACAAAATGCCATAGCTTCTGCATGAGTGGAAAAGTGTTTTTCAAGTTCATTTCCATCTGTATCACGATATGTAACAGTAAATCGATCAGATTGCTCATATATAATACCTGAATTTTCTTCAATATTTGCCATAATATTTTTTTGATTTAAGTGTGAAGTATCAAATCCAATATACTTTAATTTTAGTCTATTCTTTTATGCGATTAATTTAGAGTTTCTTTTTTTGATTCATTTGAGTAATACACAAAAAGCGAGAATCAAAGTCAAGCCATTGGTCAATCTCTTTACCCATACTTATAATCTCCTTATTTATATTTTTAGAGTTTATACTATTAAAATAATTTTGAGCTTCAGTAGAATTATCAAAAGTTTTAAGTATAATTCTATGACTATTATTTGGGTTTTGCATTTGTGCTAGTGTATATAACACTTCTACTTGATATGACATATTGATTAAATTTATATGATAAGTATCAAATTTATATGATACGTAGGTATATGAGTTTTGTTGTAAAACTTTATTTCACAGTCAAGTAAATGATAATCATAACCACTAACAGAATTATCATTACAGCACTTGCAATAGTGAATCCGTTATCATTTCCTTTTTCGGTTACTGGTTTTTGTTCCTTCACACTTTCGGATAGCATTTTTACACCATTATCAATTCCATTTTGAAGATTCTCAAAACGGTTTTGCATCGTCTGAATAATACTGTTTTGTTCATATTGCCTTTGTAAGAGCTTATCAATTTGGCTACTCTTATCATTCAGTTGTTTATCCTTTTCCTTGATTTGATTTTGTAAAAATTCGTTTTGAGTTTTGAGAATAGTTACCAATTCCAAATCCTTTTTACTGTCTTTTTTCTCTTCTGAATGAGAATTAGCCGAAATAGTCTGACTAACCAAATGACTATTTACAGCTTGAAAATGACTAGCCAAAAAAGAATCTAAGATGTAGAACTTTCCACCTTCTTTTTTTACGTTTTTAGTTTTTTGATTTTCCCTTGCGAACCGAGTTAGAGTTGTTTGACTTGCCTCGTACTTCTCTAAGGCTTGTTTTATAGATAAGAACATTGTTTTGGAGTAAGTCAATAATTAAGAATAATCAAAGATAAGAACAATAAAATCATCACTAATTAGATGGCTAATTATGACTAACCAAATGACTAATTGGCTAGTCATTTGGTTAATTATACCTTTTACAAATTTACACGATATTTATTAATAAAAAATTGTAAAGTGCTGTATTAATTTGTATCATTGCAGATATTTTCATAAAAACATTTTTCCTAATGAATAAAGAACAAGACGAAATTTTTAAAAAAGGCTTTACTTTCACTCAAATTACTAAAGCAGAATTTGAGCTTTTAGAAAAAAAAGCAAAATCGGAACATAGAACACTTACAAGTCTTTTGACTGTTCATATTAAAGAATTGGTCAAAAAACTAAAAGAAGAAGAACAAGAAGGAATTATATAAGCTATGGAAATTCAATCAGTAAATCATTAACAAAAAAAAACGGACTTGAAAGAGCTGTAACTCTAACAAGTCCTATCATAATCAAATCCATTCAGTACCAACTAAATTTTATTAACTATGAATTTCTTTAATATCATACGTAAAGGAACTGACAAAAAACTGTCAGACCTTAAAGATAGTGCAATATACGACATTGCAGCCGAAAAGTTAGAACCAAAAACTTATGCTAGTCAAGCAAAGCCATTGTTTCTACTCTCAAAATACTTTTCGGTTGCATACCACTTTATCAGTTACTTTATTGCATTGATAGGTATTATTCTGTTTGTTTTACAGTTAGACAGCCTCCTCCAAAGAATTATTATAATTTCACTTTCTTTCCTGTTTTTGGGTATTATAGAAATAGCCAAAGGAAACGCATCAACTACTGTTTTTAGTAGTGTCGCAAGGAAAGAGCAATCCAACACACTATTTTTAATCATACTACTAGTTACGACTATTTTCAGCTTCGTTACAAGTGTTTGGAGTGCAAAGGAAAGTATTTATTATGCAAGTACAAACACCAAGTTTTCCAATATAGATAGCCTTCAAAACAGCCAAATAGACAGCATAAACGCTTTATATTCTACTCAAATTGTCGGACTTGAAAACGTAATGAAAGCAAATCAAAATGTTATCAGTACCAACAAAACAAATTGGAAAATCAATATAGCCACGAATGGACTGAATGAAGCACAAGCCAAACTCACAAACGTTTTAGAACGAAAAGAAAATGCTTTACTTTCTATCCAAAGTAACAAAACAAACTCTTACCAAGCAACAGCCGAAAAAGGAAAGAACATGGCTATGTTCGCAGCCGTCCTATTTGCTTTATTTGAAGTCCTAAACCTCATTTGTTACTGGTTTGTGTTTCAATACTATCAATCTTGCTTATTAGAAAACCACTTACCAAACGAACCACAAAGAGAGCAGCCGAAAGAGAACAAAACGCATGACGTAACGAGTGCCGTTATTCCAAATCCTTTTATAACTACTTTACAGCCTACCTTTGAAAAAAAAATAATAGGTTTTCAGTTTAATAACGACAATCGTAACGATATTAGTAACGAGCCTAAAAACGAGCTTTTGCAAGGAAATAGGATATGTCAAAACTGTCAGAACGCATATACCTATAAAACACACAATCAGAAGTATTGCTCAGACGATTGTAGAATTGATTTTTGGCAGAAGAAAAATAAAAAGAAGTTGATATTTTCAAACAAGTAAAAAAATTAACTAAGATTTATGGATTATCCACAAATTAGTGCTAATCTCTTTCACAAAATACAATTATACTTAGAATTATATTTAGTATTTTTGTGAATAAACCAAAAAAAAAGTCTTATCATATTTGATAAGACTTTTTAGAAGTATTTTTTTTGATACTTGGGTTTAGATTGATTAGGCTTAATCGTAATGCTAAGGAGTGGTATTTTTAGCAAAACAAGCCATTTTTGAATGTACAAGCGTTTTTTACGGTTGCTTGTACTCCATACAAAACTGTGTAAACATGAAATTTTGTAACACAAATATAGCAAAAGTCGGGCAAAACTCAACAAAAGTTGAGCAAAAAGTCGTAAATATACCAACATGTTCGACAAAAATACGACAAAAATCAGTTAATGAGAGTATATTTACTGATAAACAAAAGTACAAAGACATTAAAAAATCTTTGAACTACAAAGCTAAAAAGGAAAAATTAAATAGAGCATACAGAGAGTATGTAGAAAGTGAATCTACAAAGGATAATTATTTTGCAGCATGGCAAAGTTTAGGGTTGTTTGCAGCTAAAACCACACAAGCAAACAAAGACCTCAATACTAGATATGGAAAGTTTGGAAAAACAAATCTATCTTTTTTCGATGTTAATAATGTATTTCTAGTTAAAGACTTCACTAGTGATACTACTTATAATCCATACAGCTTCGCAAAGGCATTTACTAATACGTCTGAATATAAAAGCGATTTTTATAAGAGAATCTACAATTTATTAGATTATAGGGAATTTGCAATTAGAGAAGAAGAACAGAGCTTTATTTCTAGTAATAGAGAACCTAAGCATATTTCAAAACCTGTAAAAACGATTCTTTCCAGTTTAGAGAAAACAAAGGAATATTTTGAAAATCGTATTTATTCTGAACTTGGACTTACAGAAAACGAAGCCAAAGACTACTTCTTTCCTTACTTTGATAGTCCTTATGGAATAGGTATCAAGTACACAAACTTGGAGAAAGAACCTATCAAATATGGTTCTGAAAACAAAGATTTTGATAGAATAAGGCTTACTACACCAAAAGACAAAAAGAAATATCACTCTCATAATGGTAGTGGTTATTTCCCTTATATAACACCGTTAGCAAACAATCAAGATTTATTCGAATCTGAAAATGTTTTGTATTCTATTGAAGGAGAATTTAAAGCCTTTTTTGCCGTCCAAAAACTTAAAATTGCGTGTATTGGAATTGGAGGGCTTCATTTGGGAGTTACGACAGAA
>NZ_CP147015.1 GCF_037126285.1 Bernardetia sp. MNP-M8 | reverse complement strand
CGAAATTGGAAATAGAGAATCAAAAAGACAATTCCCAAAACCAAAGGAACAATAATAGAAAGGCGTTTTTCGGCTCGGACTTGATTTTCATAACTTCCTGAAAACTTGTAACTCACACCAGCAGGAACAGAAAGTGAACCGTTTTCAATTTGCGCTAAAATGGCTTTTTGAGCATCATCAACTACTGTAACTTCCGAATAACCGTCTTTTTTATCAAAGAGAACATAACCCACCAAAAAAGTTTCCTCACTTTTGATGGCTTGCGCTCCCTGTAAATATTCAATATCGACGACTTGCGAAAGTGGAATTTGAGTGCCTGTTGGCGTAGGAATAAGGATTTTATTGAGCGATTCGGGGTCATCTCTAAGCTCACGAGGATAGCGCACACGAACAGGAAAACGCTCACGCCCTTCAACAGTAGAAGTAATTTTCATTCCTCCAATAGCCGTTTCAATAGTTTGCTGAACGTCTTCTACACTAAGTCCATATCTTGCAATTTGGTCACGATTTATTTTGAGATGTATATACGGTTTTCCTACAATTCTATCAGCAAAAACGGCTTCTGACTTTACAGAAGGAACATTTTTAAGAATACTTTCTAATTTTAAACCAAAATCTTGAATCGTTTGAAGGTCTGCCCCATACACTTTTATTCCCATTGGCGCACGCATTCCTGTCTGTAACATTACTAAGCGAGTTTCGATAGGCTGTAATTTTGGCGCAGAAGTAACTCCTGGTATTTTGGTTACTTTTATTATTTCATCCCAAATATCATCTGGCGATTTTATATTTTCTCTCCAATTTCTAAAATATTTTCCGTCTTCATCATTTATCAAAAGAGAAGTAGAAATTCCTCGTTCAAGTGCTTGTTGATTGGTTAGTGTATCTTTTGTAGAGGTAATAAAAAATGGAACTTCTTCATTTGTAATAGTATCTAATTTTTGAATAAATTTGAAGCGTTCTTTTCTTCCTTTTTCATTCAAAACATATTCAGATTTGTAATTGATAATATTCTCGTACATCGAAATCGGTGCAGGGTCAAGAGCCGTTTCTGCTCGTCCTGCTTTTCCGACTGTCAAATCTACTTCTGGAATATTTGTGAGCATCATATCTAATTGAGCAATCACTTTTCGGTTGTATTCTACCCCAGAATGAGGCATTGAAGTAGGCATTAATAAAAAACTTCCCTCGTCTAAAGAAGGCATAAATTCCTTTCCAATTCCTGTAAAAGTGTGAGTAAGCGACGACCAAACGGACGTAGTTTTTATATCAATATTAATCTTTTCAAAACCGATTGCTACAAACCCAAAAACCGTAGAAAATCCTAACCAAATAGTAACACCCAAAACAATCAGAAAAGAAGGAAGAAGTAAAAATGTAATTTTGTTATCCAAACACCATCTCAAAATAGGCGTGTAGAAATATTCTAGCAAAATAAAACTTCCCAAAATCAGAACAAGAAGCAGCGTAACAAACCAAAAATTACTTCCAAAACTAGCCAAAGCACCCAAAGGCAACCAATATTCAGCCAAGAGCCAAATAATTCCTATCAAAACGACAATGAGTTGAGATTTTTCGAAGAGAAAACGAAGAGTAGATTTTGAATAATGGAGAAATAAGTTTTGATTCGTATTTTGAGTAATATTTTCATCATTATCTTCATTATTATTTCCTTCAAAAAATTCAAATCCTTTTTCTTTTACCAAAATTTGAAGTAAAGCCAAAGCTCCAAAACAAATCAACATCACACCTGCCCACCAAAGATTATAGAACAAAGAAATAATTCCTATCAAAACAAGAATAGAATTTCCGATGATAGATTGTTTGTTTGTCTTAAATTTAATACCAAAAAAGTAATAGGCTAGAGTTGGCAAAATAAGTAAAGAAACGACCATTGCAGCCAGTAGAGCAAATGTTTTTGTAAAAGCTAAAGGAGTAAATAATTTTCCTTCGGCTGCTTCCATCGTAAAAACAGGAATAAAACTAACAATCGTCGTCGAAACGGCTGCCACGATTGCACTCGCTACTTCTGATGCTCCGTTGTAGATTGTATCGACTAATTTTTGAGTTGCAGGAGCTTCTTCTACATGCTTGATGATATTTTCGGAGAGAATAATTCCCAAATCCACCATTGTACCAATCGCAATCGCAATTCCAGAAAGAGCCACAATATTTGCATCAACGCCAAAATAACGCATCGCAATAAAAACCATCAAAACAGAAATCGGCAGCAAACTAGAAATCAGCAAAGAAGCACGAAGGTTATAAACCATCACAATTACCACCAAAATAGAAATCAAAATTTCTAGTAAAAGAGCTTCCTCCAACGTTCCCAAAGTTTCATAAATCAGCGTCGAACGGTCGTAAAAAGGAACTATCGTTAATTGACTTTCTGTACCGTTTGCGAGTGTTTTTTTGGGAAGTCCTGTCGAAATTTCCTTTATTTTTTCCTTCACTTCATTGATTACCTGCAACGGATTTGCGCCATAACGAGCCACCACAACACCACCAACGACTTCTGCACCATCTTTATCCAACAAACCACGACGAGTAGCAGCTCCCAAACTCACAACAGCAATATCTTTTATTCGAATCGGTACATTTTCTTGAACAGCTACGACAGCTTTTTCAATATCTTCGGTTGATTTTATATAACCCAAACCACGCACTAAATACTCAGCTTGATTGATTTCAATAGTTTTTGCGCCTACATCTTTATTCGATTTTTGAACGGCTTGCATTACTTTATGAAGTGGAATATTGTAGGCTTTTAGCGCATCAGGATTGACATCAATTTGATATTCTTGCACAAAACCACCAATAGAAGCGACTTCTGAAACACCTTTTACGGCATTTAATCCATATTTTACATAAAAATCTTGTACACTTCGAATCTCGTGCAAATCCCAGCCTCCTGTCGGATTTCCATTTTTATCTCTACCTTCCAAGGTGTACCAATAAACTTGCCCCAAAGCCGTCGCATCAGGTCCTAAGGCAGGTTGAACGCCATCAGGCAAAAGACCAATAGGAAGCGAACTTAGTTTTTCCAAAATTCTAGAACGAGACCAATAAAATTCTGTGTCTTCATCAAAAATGACGTAAATACTAGAAAACCCAAAAATAGAAGAACTTCGAATCGATTTTACGCCCGAAATTCCCAATAAATAAGTAGTAAGAGGATAAGAAATTTGGTCTTCAATGTCTTGAGGAGAGCGTCCAGACCATTGTGTAAAGACAATCTGTTGATTTTCTCCAATATCTGGAATGGCATCGACAGGAACAGGGTCAGAAGGCAAAGCACCCACTTTCCAGCCAAAAGGCGCAGTTATAATTCCCCAAGTTACAAAACCAAGAAGTAGCAAAAGGGTAACTAATCTATTTCGAAGAAAATAATTAATGATGGAAGAAAGCATAAGAAAATCTATTTTTTTTGGTAATGAACACAGAAAAACACCTTCTAAATTTTCCAAAAATTAAAAGCAGTACATAAAAAGTCTATGCTACTTTTTAGGAAAAAAGAAGAGTATCAAAAATAGAAGTTTCTTAGATAAGAAAACATTGAAACAAGATGACAATATCTTGCTTGAGTAAAGGAGGAGAAGGAATTAAATAGCTAACAGAAAAATCAAAATCAGCAAAAAGCCAATCAAAAAATGTTTTGACAAAAGCAGTTACAAAGAAAACTTGAAATGAACTGTAATCAGTTGGAGTTGAAAGTTCTGATGAATTATTGTAATCGTCTATCTCAAAGGTTTGAGAGTGATTTTGACAACAAGGAGGTTTTTTTAATTCGTCTTTTAAGGTTTGAGCAGTAAAAATATTCGTACAAGAAGTAGTTTTCATTTTACTTATCTTATTCATTCCACAATCAACCGTATTTCCTTTCAAAACTAGCGCACTTTCTACAGCCTGCCCACTACAAAAATGTGTAGTAATGGCAAGAGGAAAATTTGTCGCTAGAAAGATAAATGCCAACAAAATGGCGAATAACTTTTTCATTGAAATAACAGAATATAGAATGAATTATAAAAGACACTTTCTTAATTTGAGTTTGTCTTTTGATAAAGATACAATTTTTTTTCAGCAGTTCATAAAAACTTTGTAAGTAGTTTTTCGGTAATCCGAAATAACTCTGACAATAGTTCTAAAAAAATAATTAAACCACAAAAAGCATTACCAAAGCCATCACTACCATAGAAACATCTTCAATAATGGTAACGGTACTCATCGGCAAATTAAAAACATCTCCAAGACAAGCACATTTGATTTTTTTGTTATCCAAATTACTTTTTATTACTCCAATACTACTAATTCCCAAAACGATAACAGTAATTAGATTGACATAAAAAGGAAAAACATTTATCAAATAAGCAATTCCTAAAGAAAGTTCGACAAACGGATAAATAAGTCCCCAACCTTTCCATTTGGCAGCCACAACGTCATACATTTTATACGACATGGCAAAACCTTTTAGATTAAGAAGTTTGAAAAAGGCAAAGACAATAAAGAAACCTGCCATAAAATTACGCATCAAAAGCATTCCTGAAAAATCAGTAAATGGGTATTGAACCAAAATACTCACTCCCAAAATAAAACCGACAATCAAAAAAAGAGGTTTGTAAGTCGAAAATGAAAATTCATTTGGTAAATCGTTTGTTTCTGTAACGGTATGATTTTGATTTACAGATTCAATAGAATTCGCTTTTACTTCTTCATAAACTACAGCATTTTCCTTTAAGAGTTTTTTTTTTCTGTAATAATATAATTTCCTATTTTAGATAATTTTTCTTGTAAAACGGTTGTAGGAATATCTTCATGAAAATAAACTATTCCATCAGAATTTTCTACACTAATTTCTGCTTTTTCTATTTGTGGAAGTGCTTCTAATGCTTTTTTTATTTTTGCTTCGCAGCCTTTGCAGGTCATTCCAGTAATTTCATATTCTTTTGTCATTATTTGCTCTAGCGTTGTCATAGATTTAGCATTTCCGTTTAATACACTTACCTTTTCTGTAATTTTATAATTTCCTATTTTAGATAATTTTTCTTGTAAAATAGTTGTAGGAATATCTTCCTTGAAATAAAGCTTTCCTTCTCCATTTTCTACACTAATTTCTGCTGTTTCTATTTGTGGAAGTGCTTCTAATGTCTTTTTTACGTTAGCTTCGCAACCTTTACAGGTCATTCCTGTAATTTTATATTCTTTGATGTGGATTTGTTCTAGCGTTTTCATGATTTTGATATTTATAGTTTGAGAACAGATTTTTAAGGCTGTTATGAATTGTAGTTAGAAAAGAAATCTGATTAAATTAGTTAGATTCTATACTAATAAAACGATATTAAAGTAGTAGAGTTGTTTATGATTTTGACAAGGTTTTACACTATTTTGCTATTTAGCTTCAAATAACTCAACATACACTATTTATTTTTGATTAAATACCTTATCTAAAAACTACATGTCTTTGTTTTCTCCTTCATTTTGTTCTGTTTTTTTCCAATACAAAAACCATTTCTCACTAGCAAAAACTAGAGCTATTCCAATGATAGAAACAATAACTACAAAAATATCAGTAGTAGCTTTGACCCATAAAAAGGCTATTAATACAATTAAATCAAGTAATAATGCAGATAATAGTATAAATCCCTTTGCCTTTACCTCTTTTCTTAAATGTTTAAAAACGCCCCAATGAACTATCATATCCATTATTAGATAAAAAATTGCTCCAATAGAGGCAATACGTGATAAGTCAAAGAAAATAGTTAGAGTAATCGCAATGACCACAACGTAAATTAGCATGTGTTTTTGAATACTTCCTGACATTCCAAAATGACTATGTGGTATCAAATTCATTTTAGTAAGCATAGCTGTCATACGAGAAACAGCAAAAATACTAGCTATTATTCCTGAAATAGTGGCTATAATTGCTATTGCTACTGTAAAATAAAGTCCATAATCTCCAAAAGCAGGTCTAGCTGCTTGTGCTAAAGAATAATCTTTTGCTTTGATTATTTCAGAAATAGATAAACTACTATTGACAGCAATGGCAACTAAAAAATAAATAATTGTACAAATTACTAATGAAACAATAATTGACCTACCAACGTTTTTGTGAGGATTAGTAATTTCGCCTCCACTATTAGTAATGGTCGTAAAACCCTTATACGCTAAGATAGACAAGGCAATCGCTCCTATATATTCAGGAAAAGAATGGCTATTATTATCAATTTTACTTGGAATTAAGTCTGGAAAGGTAAAACTTGCTGCCCATAAACCTCCTAAAGCAAATACTATAATTCCTACAATTTTGATAAATGCCATAAACTGAGAAGTTTTTCCGATTATCTTATTTCCCGAGATATTAATAATATAAGCAAACACTAATAAACCTACTCCTAATGTAGGAATCCATATATTTGTGTTATCAACTTCAAATAGTTGTAAAGTATAAGAACCAAATGTTCTTGCTACTAAACTTTCATTTATTATCATAGAAAATGCCATTAACACAGAAGCAGAAGCAGTTAGAGTTGTTTTTCCGTAGGCTTTCATCAAAATCATTGCAATACCTCCTGAAGAAGGATACGCATCAGAAACTTTGATGTAAGAATAAGAACTAAACCCAGAAATAATAGCTCCAATAATAAAAATATAAGGAAACCAAGTTCCAGATAATTCGGCTACTTGTCCTAAAAGAGCAAAAATTCCTGCACCAATCATTACTCCAGTTCCAAGAGCTATTGCACCTTTAAGGGACAGGCTGTCTTTTTTATAATTTTCCTGTTCTTCTTTCATGTAATTTTAATAGTTGTTTGCATACGTTACTCTAAACTTTTAGTCAGAATTTTCTATTTGTAAAAATACTTTTACTATTTTTTTTTGCGTTAGGAATATTAAAATAATAAACTAAACAGTTCTCCTTCCTTAATCACTATTTTAGTACATAATTTGTAAACCTGCACCCCAACCATAACGGTTATCATAATTAGCAGAAATTCCAAAATATTGTCCTAAAATATAACTTGTTCCTACTGTATATCTAAATTCATCTTGATTGATAAGATATTCTAGACTTACATTTGCTCTCCAGCGTTTGGTAAGTGGAAAATCTTCTCGTTCTAATTCGATTTGCAAATTTCCTTCATGGTCAGTTCTGAAATCTGACCAAATATGCATCGGTAAGAAATAACGAATTCCGACTAACCCTTTTACTTTTGCATCAGGCAAAACCTGTTCTTCACTTATTATATTTGTTTCTTCTTGCTCTAATTCTGCACCTACATAAGCTACAAAAAACTGTTTTGATCCAAAGTAACGCATTGCTTTTGCTTCTATCTCTATTTGGTCTGTATAGTTTGTATTTCCTTCTATACTAATTTCATTTCGGAAATTAAAAATACTTGCATCTGTCCAAAGTCCATTACTTTGCACTCTTGCATTTGCCATCGAATACCAGTTTTTATCTTCACTAGCAAACCTTCTATACCCTGCATTTGTCGTAATCATAGGCGTAGAATTGGTATAATTGACTACTCTAGCCATTCCAGACATCATGTGATAAAGTAGATGACAATGAAAAAACCAATCTTTTTCCTCAATCGCATCAAATTCTATAATTGTGGTTTCCATTGGTGCAACATTTACAGTATGTTTAAGAGGAGAAAAATCATCTTGTCCATTTATTACTCTAAAAAAATGTCCGTGCAAGTGCATGGGGTGGCTCATCATGGTTGTATTGTGCATCACAAAACGAACCGTTTCACCTTTTGTAATCTTGATTTTGTCAGCTTCTGAAAGTGGCGTATTATTTATCATCCAAACATAACGCAACATATTTCCACCCAAATATAAATGAATAACTCTTACAGGTTGGTCTTCATTTATCTTTGTCGAGGTTTCTGATTTGAGCATCGTGTAATCAAAAATGGTTTCATCAGGATTCTGTTTTTTGAGCTGTTTGTAACCTGTCATCATTACACCCATTGGCTTGAGCATAGATTTCATCCTATTTGCTTTGGGATCATCTTTACTCATCATCATTCCTTCCTTTGAAGCGTCATGGGTTTTTCCTTCTTGCATGTCCATTTTATCATGATTTTGATGATTCATGTTATCCATTTTTGAAGAATCCATTTTCATTTCTTCATTTTCCATTCCCTTTTCTTCCTGTCCCATTTTCATTCCCATTCTATTCATGTCTTCCATCAGAATATCATAATTTGTGGGAGCTTTTGTGCTTTCATACAACCCATTTTCCATTCTATTTTTGGGAGCTTTACCCATTTTCATTTTGGGCATCATTTTCATCATGTCTTTCATTTCGTTTACTAGCGCAAAATAATCTAGTGGAGGTAAATCTGTTGCAGCTTTTTGAGTTGCAGATTTGTCGCCTAACCAAACCGAAGTATATTTGTATCTATCCCACGAAGTAGCACGAAATTCATATTTTTCCGAATTAGCATCTTTAGCATTTTTAGGAATTGTAACTTCAATATCATACGTTTCAGCCGTTGCAATAAGTAATTTATCTACTTCAACAGGCTCAACATCTATTCCATCAGCAGCTACAACCTTCATTTTGCCTCCTGCATAATGTAGCCAAAAATGTGAAGAAGCCGAACCATTAATTACTCTAAGACGAATTGTTTCGCCAGCTTTAAGGTCTTCTATTTCTTCTTTTACTTTTCCATTTGCCAAGAAAGCATCGTAATAAACATCTGCCAAATCCATATCAGGCATTCTTTTCCATTCTAACCATGCTTTTGCGCCCAAATTTCCTGTTGCAATCGCTTTTCCATAACTCTGAATAGCATTTCTTTTTATGGCATACCAATCTGTATGACGCTTCAACAGGCGAAGAACATTATGTGGATTTTGGTCTGTAAAATCAGAAAGAACAATTACCTTTTCTTTTGTCCTAATAAAATCCTGTGGTTCTTTTGGTGAAATAGCAATTCCTCCATAAAGCCCTTTTTGTTCTTGGTACATCGTATGCGAATGATACCAATACGTTCCATTTTGAATAATTGGAAACTTAAAAATGTGCGTTTCTCCTGCTTTGATAAGTTCGGTAGTCAGGAGTGGAACTCCGTCTTGTTCGTTTGGTAAAAGCAATCCATGCCAATGAAAAGAAGTCGTTCCTTTGGTATTATTTTTTACATAAATAAGTGCTGTATCTCCTTCTGTAAAAAATAAAGTAGGCGCAGGAATTTGTCCATTTGTAGTCAAAAGTTTTGCTTTTTTTCCTGCTAATTCCATAACTGTATCGCTTACTGTGAGATTATAAAAGACCGTTTTATTTTTTATTTCTTTGTTTGATTTAGAATTTGTATGGTTGCTGTGAGTGTGCTGTGCAAATCCATTTTGACTAAAAAGCAGCGTGAAAAAGAGTAATAGTAATTGATTTTTCATAGATAAATTGATAAAAATAATAAGTTTAAAAAATGTAGATACAAAACCCTAAGTATTTCCAAAGACACTTAGGGTTTGAATAGGTTTTGAAAAATTAAGCTGCCATTTTACGACATTCTTCTGCACATTTACGGCACGATTCAGCACATTTTTTACAATGGTCGCCACTATGTTGTCCACATTGCTCAGCACACCAATCACAGATTTCTGCACAAATTCTACAATAGTCTTTTGCCCATTTGCTATCGTTTAGCATTGCTTTGATAGCCACTTGACACGAATCAACACATTCTATACAACAACGAGGACAATCGTTCATACTTTCTTTTGTTGCCATATTGTACAAACAGCTTTGACAATCGATAAAACATTGCTGACAGGCTTCTATACACGCTTGAAATTTTGAGTTAGACATAATTTTTGGATTTTAGGTTTAAAAATTTAGATTAAAAAATATTGAAATTCAATTAAATAAAAGGAATATTTTGAAGATTATATCATCTCTTTATTCGGCTACTTCTCTAGTTTCCTTATCAAGTGAGCCTTTAAAGGACGGAATTGGACGTTTGTTTCTTTCGCTTTCAGTTTCTACTATTCCATTTTCTTCAATATCATTGATGAGCCATTCCATTTCCATAATTTCTCTTCGCTGTGCTTTGATAATTTCATTAGCCAGTTTTCTAACTCTTATATCCTTTATTTGTGAACGTTCACTTGTCAGAATAGCAATAGAATGATGTGGAATCATTCCTTCCATATAGTCAGTACCTGTAACGGTTACTTGACTTCTTACTAACCATATCGAACCTACAATCAAAAGGACACCAAAGGTTAGAATAGCTACATTTATTTTTGTGTTTTTATACATATTAAGCATAAACAATAACATGATAATAATCATAGAACCTCCCATAATCATAGTCATAAAAAGACGGGTTTCACTAAACCAAAAGTGGTCTATAACTTGATAAGAGTGTGTGTACATTAAAAAAAACATAGCAATCATTGAAGTGGCAATCATTGCAAAAAATTTTAAATACTTCTTGTTACTTTCCATAAGTCGTAAAAATTAGGTTAAAAAATAGATAATATTATTTATTATCTATAAAATATAACCTAATAAAGTGCAATACAGTTTTGTAAAATTTTGGAAAGTATTTATACTATTTTGACTTATCTCTATTTCAAAAATTAATCATTATCTATCATTTTTATTTCATTTTTATAACTAAATATCGTGTAACAAAAGTTATTTCACATTACTATCTTTGTATTTAACTTAGTTTTTTCTTCCTCCTATACTAAAATATATGAAAAAGAATCACGTAGAACTAACAAATGAAGACAAAAAAAACTTCAAGAATTATTGAAGAAACGGAGCTTACTAAACCATGTTCACAAACGTGGTCTAGCTCTTCAACTGTTAGCTAAGGGTATGTCTTATCAAGAAGTTCAAGACCATTTAAACGTAAATTATGTTTTGTTAAGTAAATGCGCCAAACAGTACAGTTCAGAAGGTCTTACTATGCTTTATGATAAATCACATTCAAGTCGTTCAGTATGTTTTAGTGGAGAAGAATGTGCAAAAGTTACAGCATTAGCATGTAGCAGCCCTGCCATAGGTTATTCTTCTTAGTCTCTTCGGCTTCTTTCTGATAAATTAGTTGAATTAGAAATCATTGAAAGTATTTCTCATACAGAGGTGGGTCGTATTTAAAAAAAATGAATTACAACCTCACCGAAAAAAACAATGGTATATTGGAAAGTTAAATGCTCTATTTTTAGCACGAATGAACCTCATTCTTCGTTTGTATTTATTACCTTCCAATCCTTTACGATCTGTTTTTATACTTTGATAAAAATCTCTGTTTTTTGATTGGAGATACAGTTGAAGGTCTAGCCATAAAGTCTGGGCAAGTGGCTAAAGAGAACTATGCTTACACAAAACATGAAGCCTGTTCTTTGTTGGCTATGATAAAGCCTTTGACAGAAAAAGGTGTGTTCACATACGACGTAGAAGACGAAAGAAAGAGTTTGCATTGTACATGCAAAAATTAGAAAGTCTTTATCCAGAAGCAGAGATAATTACAGTAGTTTTAGATAATCTAAATACGCATAATGCGAGTTCATTTTACGAAACTTTTGATGTTAGAGAGGCAGCAAGATTAGCTGATAGATTTAACTTTGTTTATACTCCAAAATCAGCTTCTTGGTTAAATATGATCGAAATTGAATTCTCAGCATTGTCAAGACAATGTTTAAACAGATGTATTTCTTCAATTTCTAAACTATCAAATGAAGTGATTGCTTACTTCAAAGAACGTTCAAAAAAAGCTATCAAAATTGATTGGCAATTTAGCAGAGAAACGGCAAGAAAAAAATTGAATAAATACTATACAAAGGTAAATAGTGAAAATAAAAAAATATAAATAAACTTTTGTTACACGGTATTTAATAGCAAAGAGTTTTATCTATTTTTCGACGATAAATTCAGCCGTTTACATTAAAAAGGTAATTCAGTAAGATTATATAATCATGAAAAACGATATGTAATTCTTATTTTTTTCTTTTATATGGATATGAATTAAGGTTGAATTGTAATAGGTAAGTAGGTCTAATCTATGTCTTTATTAATCAAAATAAGGTTCTCTTAAAAGTTCTGAAAGTGCCGTTTTATAGTCTTTTTCGCACTTGTAAGCATAAAAATAGGTTTTCTTTCCCTGCTCAACTATTGCAGTTCTTTCGACCTCACAAAGTAACTGTACCAGTTCTAAACATTTCCGTTTCGAATACCTTTTTTTCTGATGTTGAAAACGATTAATCGCTTCTGTAATTTCTTCTGCTGTCAATAATTTTCCTTTGAGTTCTCTAAATACTTTTAGCACTCTATTAAATTCTTCTACTTGTAGCGATTCGGAAACTCCCATTCGTTTGCTTGTTGTTCTTCTCAGCATCAACCAATAGGAAATAAACGCCATTTTTCGTTTTCTCAAATCATTTGTTTTTCGAAGGGTCAAGTTTTCTGTATCTACTAAAATAGATTTTAAGGCAGAAATTTGTATAATTCCTTTTTCGTTACTTGTTTTGAGTAAATACAAATAATGTTTCAAAAGCTGTTCAGCTACAACGAGCTGTACAGGTGTGAGCAGAACAGCGTCTTCCACCGAAGCAAAATTTAGTTTTGCTTTCAGTTTTACATCTTGGGTATATTTTTCTACTGAAACAATCAGCTTTTCAAAATCATTGACAAACAAATGTGCTATTTCTTGCCCTGCTTTGTCTTTTTCGGCTTTTTGGAACTCTTGGTACTGGCTCACATCTTTATTAATATCTTGTTCATAAAATAAAATTTCTTTCGGATTCTCAAAATAAGGACTTCCCTGTTTGTTTTTTTCGTGGGTATATTCTGCAAATATTTCTTGGTAATTAATTTGAAAATCCCCTTTTTCTTTATCAAAATAAAGGTATTTAGAAATCTCTGTTTTTAATCTTTCTGTTTCGAAGTCGTGAAATTCCTCTCCATATTCTAGTTTAGAATTTTGGTATCTTTTAGTGTGAATAGCCAAACTTTCAGTAGCAAACTCAATCGTTTTTTCATAATCATACTCTAAAACCAAATTTTCATTAGGCAAGAAATGAGCATAATTTTGTGTTACAATGATATTTTCTACTTCTTGTTTGTCATAATTTCTAATTCTTGCTATAAATTGACGGTACGAAGTGGTATCAAATCCTGCTCTAGTCTTATTGAGATAAATATTTGTTGTTTTTCTATCTGTTTCGATATTAAATCCAGCTTCTAAAACCGAAGTCGTTATAATAATTGGTTTTTTATCGTTCCAGTTGAAAGTAGATTTACTTTGAATGCTATCAAAATTTTCTTTTTCAGTTGGAGTAAGTCCTGTAGAAGCCAAAAAATGAACGCCTATTTTTTCTTTTAAAAGTAAATTTTGAAGTAAACGAGCCTGTTCGATGCTATTAAGATGAATAATGGCTCTTTCCTCATTTTCTACAATGGTTTTACATTTTTCAAAGGCAAAAGAAGTCATTTTTTTATCTTGACAAAAAATAAGTGAAGGTGCAGCATAGTCTTTTTTATCTTTTGCGACAATTTCAAAATGATTTATTTCTGAATTTGGCAAATAGAGTTTTGTAGGTGTCGCACTCATCAATAAATTATGTTCATTTTTGAGTAGTGTTTCTAATAAATTACCAATCACTTTGGGTCTAAAAGTACTATCACTTGTCATTAAATGTCCTTCATCAATAACTAAAAATACTTTTTTGTTGTAAAATTGTGTCAAAACGTGATAGGCATCTGGAAGTTTATCAAAATTGGTATAAATAATATCGTGCTGCTCTGTTTTTAGCCTTTCAATAGCTTGTGAAGCCGTATCTGCTGTAAAAACAATCTTATTTTCACTTCCATTTTCCTCATTTTGATTAGTTTCTAAGGCTTGTTGTTTAGCAATCGCATTTCTAGGCGCAGCAAAAAGAACTACAAAACCCTGTTCATTGAGGTATTTAGTTAAATGGTGTTTTACAAAATAACTTTTTCCAATTCCTGTTGGAGCTTGTAAATAGGTAAATTTTGAGTTTTCTAATGAGTCTAAAAACGATTGATTTTCTAAAAGCTGATTTCCCAAAAAACCATTTATTTCAATCTGTTGTATTTTTTCTATTTCTTTTTTACTAGCAAAAAATGCTTTTTGAAGGGCAAAAAAGGCTTGATTATCTGTTTTTTGTATATCTAATCTAAAATGATAAAATAAACGATTGTGAGTTTTGGTTTGTGTGAGCTGCTTACGAATTTCAAAAGTAGAATAATCTCTACCCAAATCATCTAATCCCTTTGCCTTTGAAATTGGATTTATAACTGAAAAAGTAAAACCTAAATTTTGATTTTTAGCTGCAAAAAATGCCTTTTTAATGGCTGTAAAAAATTGAAGATGACGAGTTTCTTTTCCTTTATTATCAAATGTATCAGCATCAAAAACTAAATGAATGTTTTGATAGCCTAGTTTCTTTAAAACAGATTTTGTATGTTCATCAAAAGTAGCTGTTTGATAGTCTGTTTTGCCATCTTGGTCTTTTTCTGCTGTTGCAGCCAATGAAATACCCCCAATTCCAATAAAAGGAAGTCCTAATTTTTTGACCCCAAAAAAGGCTTTGAACTCTCCCTCTGTGATGAAAAGTGTTTTTTGTTCTTGTGTAGTTTCAGGTGCATGAGCGAGAGCCGTCAAATATGGATAGGTTTTAGCTCCCTTCGGACTTAGGTATTTTGTAGTTTTACCTTCTTTGTTTCGATAAGGTTTTGCTAAACGAATACGCTCAAAAACTTGTTTTTCACTTTCAATCGTATCAAAAATAGCTTTTTTCTCAATATCTGTATATCGAATTGCAATACCTTTGTGCTTTCCAAGAGCAGGCGAAAAATAGGTTTCTGCATCTTCTTTTTTAAGCCCTAGTTCTTTGTAGATACGAGAACGGAAATAAGTCAAAACCTCGTTTTTCAGTTCCTCCTCGTTTATTTCTTGATGGTATAGATAATTTTGATTTTTTTCTCCAACGGTATAATCTGTAAATCCATACAGACGAGCCACAAAATCAAATGCTTTTTGCTCTGAATAATTTTTTTCGTTTTGCAGAAAATTAAAAACATTTCCTTTTTCTCCAGTATAGAAGTCGTGAAAATAACCACTTGCCGAAATAGCAAAGGATTTTTTGTTTTTATGAGGGCGTGAAGTACTTTTATGATAGGAAGATTTCCCTGCCAAGTGGGAGAAACCGAGCGTTTCCCACACTTTGGCGTGTTGGTCTGTATAATAAGCAAGACCTTTAACGTAACTATAATAGTTACTTAATGAATAAAAATTGCGTGTAGTGGTAGCAAAGTTTGAATATTGCAAACTTTTTGCTACCTTTGTTGTTGTATTAACTGACATAGTTGTGCTGTGTCTTCGTTAAATCCCTTAATGAGTGTTATACAAGTCTTTAAAAAACACGGTGTCCAGCCACGCTCGTTAAAAATATTCTAAGCCTTTTGATATTTCCGTATCAGAAGGCTTTTTTTATGTCTTTACTTCACTAGAGAATTTGTAAAAAATAATTTAGTTGCTTCATTTGCTCCTTTTACTTATAGATTTGCCTATAAATACAGTTTTTTGCAAACGATATAAGCAAAGGTAAGCAAAAAAAGTAATGTTTTTCTATTTCCTATGGAAATTAATCCATGTGGAAAGCGAAATAAGTTCATTTTTAGCACTAATTACTATCTAATCTTCTACAAACTATTCAAAGTTTGGTATTTTTATCCTCTGTTTTATTTTTCTACAAAAAAAAATTAAAATCTTTTTTATATATTTAGCTAAAAGTATTATATAGCTAATAATATTTTTTAGCTAAAAAGTTTAATTAAACAAATATATTTTTTAGCTAAATATGTTTTATATCTAAATAATTTTTATAGTTAAAAAAATATTTAGATATAAAAAATGCTTTAAATACTATTTAAAACGGGTTTTTATAAAATAAATCACAAATTTAAAACTAATTATCTAGCTAATAAAAATACTTAGCTAAGTAATTAAATATAGTTGTTGTATTATTTAGCTAAAAATATTTTTAGCTAAATAAACTAAAAAATATAATATATATAAATAGCTAATTATATTTTTTAGCTAAAAAAATATTTTAGATAAAACCATTTTTCCAACGTCGGAAAAATGGTCTTGTAGATTTCATAATTAACAATACAAGTAAAATTCTTTGTAGAACCTCAAAAACCAACTTTATTGGAGTACCAAGTCAATACAACTCTACTATTTGTGATAAAATGTGAAGTTGCGCTGCTTTGTAGCTTTTTAGATTGTTTGGTTACTATTTTTACAAAAGTTATGTTATTTTTTTAGCTAAAAAATTATTTTAGCTAATTAATTTTATTAGCTAAATAATTATGTTATTTAGTAAATTTTTTAGCTAAAACCATTTTTCCAACGTCGGAAAAATGGTTTTAAATACTCTATGAGTAGTTTTTATAAATTTTATATAAATTTTATTTGTTTAGCTAAAAAAATATTTTAGCTATTACTATTTTTTAGCTAAATTACATTGTTTTAAATTAATACTTATCAAAATCATTTTGCTATATGAAAAAAGAAAATATAGAAACGTTGATGCAGCAGTTTGAAAAAGACGTACATAGAACTCAACAGGATATTGAGTTTTGGTACGCTCGTGATTTGCAGAACTTACTAGGTTATTTACGTTGGAAGAATTTTATTCAAGTTATTGATAAAGCAAAAACAGCTTGTCAATCTAATGGACATGAAATTACTGACCATTTTTCCGACGTTGGAAAAATGGTCGAAGTAGGTTCTGGAGCAAAACGAGAAATCAAAGATATAATGCTTACTCGTTATGCTTGTTATCTTATAGCTCAAAATGGAGATCCACGTAAAGAAGAAATTGCATTTGCTCAAAACTATTTTGCTGTAAAAACTCGTCAGATTGAATTATTAGAAAAGCATATCCAAGAATGGCAACGATTGAAAGCACGACAAAAATTATCTTTATCTGAAAAGGAACTTTCTCAAATTATTTTTGAACAAACAGGAAGTAACAAAAATTTTGCTACCATTCGTAGCAAAGGAGATAAAGCATTATTCAATCACACTACCCAACAAATGAAGGATATTTTAGATGTGCCTAAAAATAGAGCTTTAGCAGATTTTCTTCCCACAATTACCATTAAGGCTAAGGACTTCGCAGCCGAAATTACAGTATTTAATAGCAAAGACAAAGGATTAAATACAGAAGATGGAATAGCTCAAGAACACATTACAAATAATAAATCTGTCAGAACAATTCTTTTAGAGCGTGGTATCAAGCCAGAGGATTTACCCTCAGAAGAGGATATTAAAAAATTAGAACGTCGTGTAAAATCAAATTCTAAACAAGTCAGTAAAAATCCTGATAAATTAAATTAATATAGTTAGCTAATTAGTATATTTAATTAAAAAATTATTTAGATATTTAACTTAATTAGCTAAATAAAAAATATTATTATTTAGTAAAAAGTGCTTTTAAATCTAAATTAAATCTATTTTTAAATATAATTATTTAGCTAATTTTAATAAACAATTAAAAAATATAAATAGCTAAGTAAACTTACTATCTAAAATACTTAATAATATTATATAGCTAAATAACATAATTAGCTAAAAAAATTTAATAAAAATACAATGAAAAAAGGAAAAATTATTTCTGCTGTATTTCCAAAAGGTGGCGAATGGAAAAGCACTTTTATACAAACTATTTCTACAAGTAAAGTAATGGAGAAATACACACGCAAAATCTTAGAAGCTGATTCTCAAAACTCTATTTCAGATTGGTTAGAAGAAAGACCTGACGATTTGAAACCTTTACCTATTAAAGTAGAGAAATTTGATCCATTTAGTGAAATGGATGAAGTTATGGAGGAAATGCAGAAAAAGTGTGATATTCTTTTTATAGACTTTCCTGGAGAGAGTATATCCTCAAAATTGACAAAATCAGGTTTGGCATATAGTGATTTATGTATCATTCCTATACGACCATCTGACAAGGCTATTAGAGCTTTTGAAAATAATCTATTACCCATCATCAAACAGGTAAATGAGATTAGAGGAGGAAATCAGTATGTTTATTTGTTACCTACATTTGCACATGCTAACGCAAATCTGGATTCATATAGAAAGATATTCGAACCCTATGAAGAAGATGTAAATATCTGTCAGAATGTACATATTGATAGAAATATTTACACTTATTTTTCAAGTGGAGGATTGAGTTTGAATGAATACTATCAATCCATTAAGACTAATAAAAGAGAAGCAAAAATTGTTAAAAAAGCCATATCAGAAGTAGATGCCATCGCAAATGAGGTTCTACAAATTTTAAATAATCTTTAATCAAAATTATATTATGAGCAAAAAATTCACACCCAGTATAGATAAAAAGAAAAAGTTAGATGCTTTTGTAAATAACTCTAAAACCTCTCCTAATGAGCAAAACCAAGAAGAAGAAAAGGAAGAGGACATTGAACGCAAACAACATGGTTATTTAATCCGACCTACTTATATAAAAAATATAACCTACTTATCTGCGACTTTTGATAAGAAAAAATGGGAGATAGTAGAAGAGGCTTTAGAAGATTATTTTGAAAAACATCAAGACTTATTAGACAGGTTTGATTTGTAGCATTTGTTATCCAATTACAAATCTTTGTATGGAAGGAATAAGATATTATCCCTTCCATTTTTTATGTAAATAAATTTGAATTAGAATCTAACTTTTATTAAGTTATTCTATAACTTTCTTTAAAATGTGTTACTATTTAGTTAGAATAATCGCAGAATAGGATTAGAATGAGTTGAATTAAGTTAAAATAAATGCAGATTTAGTTAAAATAATTGTGAATTACCTTAGTATTTGGTTAGAACAAGGCTGAAAATGCTTAAAAAGCTTATCATCACGCTTTTAGAGTATTTTCCCCCATTTTTTGCTAGTTTTTTTGTTTTTGGAGTTGTTTGGTTGAGTAATTACTCAACTAAAATAGTTTTCGTCTGCCTTTGATCTGTTTTTGATTTATTTTAAATGTAGTTAGTGTGTATTTTGTGTGTACTCTATCTATTTTTATCTGTACTTTGTCTTTCTTTGTCTGTACTCTATCTATTTTTGTCTGTTTTTTGTCTGTTTCTTGTCTGTACTTTGTCTGTTTTTTATTTGGTTAGTGTGTATTTAGTCAATTCTTCCTCTGAAAATAACTTCCTATAAATTAAGTTTTGTGGGATTTGTTGTGAGTTATACTAAAGATTACACTAAAATTATTTGAGTAGTTATGATTAGTCAATGATTATCAATTCAAAATAAATTCCCACTTTTGAAAGCGTGAAAAAATCTGTTATAAAAATAGTTTAACGATTACTCGTTTTGCACGAGCGCACCAAAAGACTAAGCAAGTCAAGAAAGAGAAAGGACGGTTTTTAATTTCAGATTCTCTTTTGGCTGCAAATTTTGAAAAAGAAGAAAAGCATGCACCAGTAGAAATTCAGAATTTTAACCAGGCAGAACCGAAAGCTAAAAATTTAGAAAGCGAACAAATCGGATCAGAATTGGTAACTATGCTCAAATCTGAAAATGAGTTTTTGAAAAATGAGATAGGGAACAAACAAAAAACGATTGATACATTATTAGAAAGGCAGTTTGAACAGAACACCATCATCCAAACTCTTCAAAGTCGGATTGATGGAATAGGAAACAAGATTGATAATAGTGTAATGCTCTTGTCAGAAAAAGTAAAGGAAAATAAAAATGTTCCTCCAGAACCCGAAAAGCAAAACGACAACGGATTTACTATTGCAAGTGCTGTAATGATTCTTTTGTTAGTTCTTATGATTATCGTTTTTTTGACAGTAAAATAATCATTTGATATAAAAAAATAGATTTTATATCTTTAGCAGAAAACACACTATAAATAATAGAAAATGCCTAATATAACTTACTATTTTAATAACATAGACTTATTAATCTCTATTACTAAACAGGATATTGATGAAGAAGCTAGGAAAAATTTCAAAAAAGAAGATCCTAATAGAATAATAAAACTATATAGATTAACATCTCACAATACATACAAAGTTGAATTTAGTCTAGAGTTTCATAGTATAGATGACATCCATCCTATTTCTCGAGTGGATGATTATGAACCAAATAAAGAAATAGAAATACCTGAAGGTAGTGGTGAATTTTATTTTACAACTTGTGTAAAAGATGATGATAAAATAAAACCTCTATTAAGAAATGAGAATCTATACAAATGTAGAAATTTCATAAGGGATCAGTATATTGAAAATGAACCAACAAATAGTACTCTTGCCTTTCAGATAAAAATGCAAGAAATAGGTTATTTCGGAGCAAAAAAAAGAGATTCTCCTCTATCAAAACCATATGAGATTATCTCAAACAGACATGGTGTTTATGCTTTAGGTCTCACTTATATTCATATAGATAAAAATATGCTATTGAAATTAGTAGAAGACATTGTAAAAGAGTGGAAAAGTGTTTCTGATACATTTTTAAATGGATATACAGAGCAACCATAAAACTTATCTAAAAAAATAACATTATGAGTAATCAGTCTAACCTATTTCAAGATTTAGAAAATTTGAGGAACGAAGTTGAAGGCGTGGAATTTTGGAGCGCACGAGATTTGTAACAATTATTTGAGTACAAAGAATGGCTAGGTTTTGAGAATATTGTCAAAAAAGCTGTTATAGCTTGTGAGAATAGTTCCGAGAAAATAGAAAACCATTTTGTGTCGACACACAAAATGGTCGATATAGGTAGTAATACCCAACGCAAACTTAGTGATTATGCACTCACTAGGTACGCATGTTATTTGGTTGCCCAAAATGGAGACCCAAATAAAAAAGAGATTGCATTTTCTCAAAGTTATTTTGCTGTACAGACACGAAAACAATAGCTTATTGAGAAGAGATATTTAGAAGGGAATAGGATAACAGCTAGAGAAAAATTGACAGAAACTGAAAAAGTATTATCTGAACTTATCGATCAAAGAAATGCTAATTTTAGGTACATTCGTTCTGTTGGAGATAAGACTTTATTTGGAGGACTTACCACCAGTCAAATGAAGGAAAGATTAGGCATTACTAATGGAGCTTTATCTGACTACCTACAAACTCCTCTTATAAAAGGTAAAGACTTTGCTGCCAGTTTGACGAATGAAAATATTAGAAACAAAGAATTGAATACAATTGATCAAATTGCAGACGAACATTCTATCAATAATCAAGATATTAGAAGATTAATGATGGAACGAGAAATTATTCTAGAAAATCTATCTGTTGCTGAAGATGTGAAAAAGAAAAAATTGACTAATAAACCTAAGAAATAAAAAAAAATTGTAATAACACAAAACTTTTTTTTAGAAATGAGAATTAAATAAACTGCTATTTTTATTTAATAAGTAACTTATAATCAATAAATTAAAATTGTAATTGTTCCTTAGTTACAAATAGAATTGCTAAAATTAAAAGTAATATTATAATATATATAAAATTATACTTTATTAAAATATATAAAATAATTATTTTTAATAAATATATTATTTTTTAATTATTTTCTTTATAATCAGAAGGAGTTTGTCCTGTTATTTTTTTGAATTGTGTAGAAAAGTGAGGCGTACTTTTATAATGCAAATAATCAGCAATTTCATTAATTCTATATTTTTGCAGTAGTAGTAATTCCTTTGCTTTTTCTATTTTTTGAAGGGCAATATATTTTTCAATAGTGATATTTTCAGAAGCTGAAAATAAGCGACTTAAATACGAATAGTCATAATGTAGCTCTTCAGAAAGATATTCAGAAAAATTAATTTTTAATGCTTTTTCTGAATAATGAATTTGATTGATGATAGTTATTTTGAGTTCAGAAATAAGTCTTTCCCTATCAGATTCTATAAGTTGAAGACCTATTTTTTGTAATTCTTGATTTAGCTCTTCCTTTTTCTTTATTGAAACCTCTGTATTTTCAGTAAGGTAAATCTTTCCCAGCTTTACAGTTTCAAATTCAATAGAAAGGGTTGCACATAGATTTTCTACTGCCAAGACACAACGTGGACAAACCATATTTTCTACATTTAATATAAATTTACTCATCGTTTCTATAAAAAATCGCTCATTTATTAATAATAAAGTGCCGACAGGCTATCGAAGTAAAAAATCAAAATCTCTTTTTCTTTATCAGATAACTTACTTTCTCTATGAATAAAAGTATAGGAAGATAAAGGCATTTCGTTTTCCTCAATTTGACCCTTTATAGAAGTGAGTTTATTCCGTTTTTTTCGGTCAGAATACGTATCAAATTCATCAAAATTGAGTTCTGATTTTCCTTCTTTTATATGACGTTCCAAAAACCAACTCATAGGCTGTAACTTGTTGTACCAAGGATAAGCCGTATAATTGCTATGACAATCGTTACAAGAGTTTTTGAGTAAATTCTGAACTTTCAAAGGAGGAGAATATAATTTTACAAAAGCTGTCGGAGTATTTTCTTTTCTGTCTTGATTAATTGGAGTAGGAATAAATTGTATTCCTACTCCGATTATCAACAAAACAAAAATAATTTTATATTTTAATTTCATTTTGTTTTACTTTACTATTAAATTATTATTTTACAGTAATTTCTTCTTGTACTTTTCCACACGAAAGCATTTTACTTCCGAAGTAAGGATTTTTTATTTCCTTAGAAGCACTTAGCCACATTGCACCTTTGTTGTTGTCGTACATAGGACAAAAATCTGCATACAAAGTACGGTCAGTTCCCATTATACCTACCAAATCCTTCACGTCTTTACTAAGTAAAGCAAGGTGTTCACGTTGATGCACTATATTTCCTTTGTTTTCAGAAATATGTTCGGCATGTTCGGTTGCACTTTCTATAATTTCATCAAATTTAGTAGTTTGGTCTGCTGCTAGACTTGACTTATCCAATCCTTTAAAAGCTGCTGTTAGATTTACACTTGCTTCGGCTGCTTTTTCATCGTTATCCTCTACTAAGGCATTTTTTAGATTAAAATAAGCATCCAAAACAGTAGAAATAGTTTGGTTTTTAGCTATTTCGTTGTTTTCCATAGAAGAGTTGTCATGATTCATATTATCATGGTTCATCTCATCATGATTCATATCTGCCATGTTTTCTTCTGTCATATTTTCTGCGTTTGCTTCTTTGTTTTCTGTTGAAGCGTTGTTACAAGAATAAAGCAAAAGAGTTGCGCTTGCGAATACATAAATTAACTTTTTCATAAAGAATAAAATTTGAGTTAGAATAAAAAAAAATAAAAATTGATAAAATAAATAGGGAGAAAAAAAACGGTTTTTACTTAATCTCTAAACTCACTTCCCCACAAGTAAGCATAGATTTTCCGAAATACGGATTTTTGATTTCTTTGTCTTTGCTTATCCAATTTGCACCTTTATTATTATCTGCCATCGGACAAAACTGAACATAAATTATATTTTCCAACGGCTCAAAAGATTGCGACATGGCGACCATCGTTTCAGAAATAGCTTGAAATTTCTGTCTTGCTGCTTCTATTTTTTCTACGTGTGGCAAATGCTGTAATTCTTCCTTTAGATTTGAGCTATATTTCATATAGAGTTTGTGAGATTCTCCTCCAAAAAGCGACATATTTATTTTGGATAAAGACAAAGTCATTTTTTCAGATGCTTTTTTTGCTGCTAGTAAATCGTCTTTTGTAAGGGCATTTTTGAGTTCAAAATAAGCATCATAAACAGGTTCAAGTGATTTTTTGGCTGTTTTACTAATTGATGTTTTTTTGATAGGATTTTTGTCTTTTTTGCTTTCGGTCATTGAAGTAGTAGTGTTTGCCGAGTTTGTTCCTCCATGATTGTGTCCTGTCATGACTGCTCCTCCTTTAGGATTCATCATACTTGGTTTTCCTGCTAATTGTGCTGCTGCATCTATGCTAAATGTTCCGTTTATGGCGATTTCTTCACCTTCTTGCAATCCTTCTTCGATGATATAACTATCACCTAAAGCTAATCCTAGTTTGACTTCTCGCATGACAAAATCAACTCCTTTTTCAGATTCTTGTCGTACATAAACAACTGAACGTTCGCCTGTCCACATGACAGAAGTTTTTGGAATGGTTATTTTTTCTGAGTTTTTATTTTTAGAATTTGAAGATAAGTCTGCTTTCACTTCTCCAGATACAAACATTTCAGGTTTTAATTTTAAATCTGAATTCGAAACAATTACTCTTGCTTGTGCCACTCTAGTTTTTGGGTCAATGAAAGGGTCAATAAATGAAATCGTACCTTCAAAATTCTGACTTGGTAACGATTCTATGGTATAATTTACTTTATTACCTTTTTTTATCCACGCTAATTCTGACTCATAAATATCAAAAAGTACCCAAACTTGTGAAAGATTCGCCACTCTGTACAAACCTTCTCCCTGTCTAACATAATCGCCTAGATTTACCATTTTATCAATCACATAACCCGAAACATCAGCCAAAATTGGAAATTCTTCTTTTATCTTTCCTGTTTCTAAAAGCCCATTGATTTGATTTTCGGTTAATTTCCAACTTTTTAATTTTTCTTTTGCTGCATTGAAAAGTTGAGGTTGTGTATCTTTTATTTTTTGCGCTTCAAAAAGCTCTTGTTGTGCTGTCAATAATTTTGGAGAATAAATAGTCGCTATTTGAGTTCCTTTACTGACATATTCGCCAGTAAAATTAACTCTCAGATTTTCAATTCTTCCCTCAATATGAGTCGATTGCGTAAAAATTTGGCGTTCGTCAGGTTGTACTTTTCCATTTAAAGAAATCGTTTTGATAGGTTTCATTTTTCCAACTTTTGCCGTCTGAATATCAGCGAGTTGCATAGCAGTAGGCGACATTCGGACTGCAAATTCACTTCCTTCTTCATTATCATCACTCACTAAAGGAATCAAATCCATTCCACAAATTGGACAATCGCCAGCTTCAGGTTGCCTAATCTGAGGATGCATCGAACACGTCCAAATTTGGTTTTTTATATCGTCTTCTATCGTATGACTTTCATTCTTTGTATCAGAAGAAGAGTTTAGAAAATAGCCTATCGTTCCTCCCAAAAGAAGAATGATAGCGTAAATTATATATTGCTTTTTCATAGTTTTATGTTTGATTGGCGAGTGATTTGGCTTCGCCGAGCTATCGGTTTTATGATTAATATGATAATTGCAGGATAATACATTAAACCAATATTATTTTATTTTTCGTTTCAATAGTTGTGCATTTATCGCCACAATGACGGTACTCAAACTCATCAAAATAGCACCAATCGCAGGACTTAAAATAATTCCATACGAAGCTAAAACTCCTGCTGCCAAAGGAACAGCAACGATATTATATCCTGCTGCCCAAAAAAGATTTTGAATCATTTTTTGATAGGTTGCTCTACCAAACAAAATCAAATTTGAAATATCTTTTGGACTACTATTAACCAAAATAATATCAGCCGTTTCTGCTGCTACGTCAGTTCCAGAACCAACTGCAATTCCTACATCTGCTTGTGCAAGTGCTGGCGCATCATTTACACCATCGCCTGTCATGGCAACCACTTCGCCTTTTTGTTGTAATTCTTTGATAATTCTTTGTTTGTCTTCTGGCAAAACTTCAGCATAATATTTATCTAGTTGTAAATGTTCGCTTACCGATTTGGCTACTTTTTCATTGTCGCCTGTTGCCATAATTATAGTTATTCCTTTAGATTTTAGAGTTTGGATTGCTTCTTTTGCATCTTCTCTAATTTGGTCTGACAAAGCAATAAAACCAATTAATTTGTCATCAACTAAAACAAAAACAACTGTTTCAGCATCATTTATAAATGAATCAGCAGGTAATTCTATATTTTTTTCTTTTAATGTTCCTGGACTTACTACACTTATAGTTTGATTGTCCAAAGTAGCCGTTATTCCTTGTCCTGTATTATTTTGAAGGTTTTTAGCTTCTCCATAATTCAAATTCAATTCCTTTGCTTTTTTGATAATACCAAAGGCAATAGGGTGTTCCGAACTTCTCTCTAAGGCAGCAGCTAGTTTCAAAATATCGTCTTTGCTATAATTTGTATCTGTAGTTTCAAAACGAGTTACACCAAAATCTCCTTTTGTAAGCGTTCCTGTTTTATCAAAAATAATAGTCGTTATATTCCTAGAATTTTCGAAAGCAGTTCGATTTCTGATAAGTATTCCTCGTTGAGCCGAAACAGCCGTTGAAATTGCGACAACCAAAGGAACAGCCAAACCAAGTGCATGAGGACACGAAATAATCATAACCGTTACCATACGTTCCAACGCATATTCAAAATCTTTTCCCAACGAAAGCCAAACGACAAGCGTAATAATTCCTGCACTTAGTGCCAAATAAAACAACCATGCAGCAGCTTTATCAGCCAAATTTTGTGTTTTTGACTTTGTATTTTGTGCATTTCGTACCATTTCTACTACTTTAGAAAGATAGGCATCTTCTCCTGTTCGCTCTACTTCAATTTTTAATGAACCACTACCATTAATAGAACCTCCAATTACTTCGTTTCCTTCTTTTTTTGCAACTGGTTTGGATTCTCCTGTTAGCATCGATTCATTGACATAACTTTCTCCTTCTATCACTTTTCCATCGGCAGGAATTTTTTCTCCTGCTCTGACAAGCACTTTATCTTTTATTTTTAATTTTTCGATAGCTACATTTTCAGTTTCTCCATTTTGATTAATTCTACTTGCCGTCGAAGGCATCATTTTGGCTAATTCTTGCAATGCGCTTGAAGCTCCCATGATAGATTTCATTTCAATCCAATGCCCTAAAAGCATAATGACAATCAAACTAGCGAGTTCCCAAAAAAATATTTTTCCTTGCAAACCAAAAACTACAGCCGAACTATAAAAATAAGCCACAGAAATAGCTAGTGCGATAAGTGTCATCATGGCTGGCGATTTTTTCTTGATTTCTTCTACCAATCCTTTCAAAAAAGGAAAACCACCATAAAAAAATACAATAGAAGAAATAACAAATTGAACATATCTATCTCCCTCAAAACGGAATTCATAACCTACCAATTCTTGAATCATAGGCGCAAGAACAACGATAGGAAGCATTAGGATAAGAGAAACCCAAAAACGCTTTTTAAAATCCTCTATCATGTGAGCATGATGTTGAGAATGGTCGTGCGATTTGTGTTTTGAGTGATTATGATGGTCATGATTTTCATGTCCCTCATGTTTGTCGTGGTTTTCGTGATTTTGCATATTCATAATTTTACTGATTTAATTTTTATGTGTCAAATAATTAAGTTCAGCTATCGAAATTTGATAGGCTGTTTGTTCCATAATTATCTTTTTTTGATAGCTCAAAACTTGCTGCTGCATACGCAAAACTTCCTCAAAATCTACTCCTGCATTGCTATAAGCCGAATATAAAAGCCGTAGAATCTGTTCAGATTCTTTGATTTGTTCGTTGTAGAGTTTGATTAAATCTTGCTGTTTTTGTAAGTCAAATAAAATTTTGTCGTAAGAAGTCAAGAGTTCATTTGTTTTGTCTTCTTTTTTGAGTTGAAATAATTCTTGTTCTAATTGTGCTTGTTTTTGTGCTGCTTTGTATTTTTTTCTGTAAATCGGTAAACTAATACTTGCCATTGGCATAATTGCATCTTTTCCATTTTGTGGTAAGTCCATATCGGTACGTTTCGAAGTAGCTATGTATGTAATTCCCACACCTATTTTGGGCAAACCTTCCTTTATTACAACTTCTTCTTTTGCTTGACTAGCTTTTATTTGAGTTTCTAATTCTTCCAAAATCGGATTATTGATAAGCAAAGAATCTTTTTGAAGAGCCAAATCGGTAAAAGAATATGACTTTTGAAGTAAAGTAGAATCAGAAGGCGAAAAATTTAATTTTACTTTCTTATTTTCTATTTCCTCTTTTAGATTTACTATTTGCTTAAATCTTGAAAGTAAAGGCTGTTCTTTTTTTCTCAAAATTTCCAAATTAGTCATTGCTTCTTTCAGCATAATATCCACTCTCAATACATTTACCATACTTCCCTGTCCGTTTTCGAATTTTATGGTAGCAATATTTTTATAGGTTTTCAGAATTTCAATATTTTGATTTTCTATTTCTTTGAGTTTTTGAAGTTCATACAAAGGATAATAGGCAGCCGAAACTTGATAGAAAATTTGATTTTTAGAATTTAGAAAACGCTGATACATGGCTTCTGCTTGTAATGCAGCTAGATTTTCTTTCGCTTGTAAAGTTCCAAACCAAGGAAACATTTGTGATAATTCGGCTCTTGCTCGTTGCGCTCCTACACGAGTTTCGATAGGAGAAAGAAAATATCCCAAAGACAAAGTAGGGTCTGGTAGAACATTTACTTGAGCTATTTTTTGTAATGCAATTTCAAATTCTTTATAATCAGCCTGTACTTTTGGGTTGTTTTTGGCAGCCATTACAAAATAATCTTCCAAAGATTGTGCTTTTGAAAGGGAAATTGTATTTGTAAATAGTAGCAAAAATAAAAGTAGTTTTTTCATAATATTTTTTAATTGGTTTTAAGTAGCCGACAGTTTCCCAACTGTCGGAAAAATACTGTACCTCTGACAGTTGGGAAACTGTCAGCTACGTTAATTTTCCCTTTTTACCTTCCATTCTTCACGCAAAGAATAAAGCGTCGGAACGATAAAATAAGTAATTACGGCAACGAGCATTCCACCAAAAGAAGGAATTGCCATCGGAATCATAATATCAGAACCTCGTCCAGTAGAAGTCAGAATTGGGAGAAGTGCAATAATAGTTGTGGCAGAAGTCATGACGGCAGGTTTTATTCTTCGCTGACCTGCTTCTACTACGGCTGCACGAATTCCCTTTTTTGTCGTGGTCGGATTTCTCTCAAAACTTTGGTCTAAATACGTTCCCATCAGTACGCCATCATCGGTTGCAATTCCGAAAAGAGCAATAAATCCGACCCAAACAGCAACACTTAGATTAATGGTTTTCATCTGAAAAAGTGTTCGCATATTGGTATCAAAAATCTCAAAATTCATAAACCAATCTTGACCGTAGAGCCAAAGCAAAATAAAACCTCCACTAAATGCCATCGCAATTCCTGTAAAAACCATTAGCGAAGTCGTAACCGAA
>NZ_CP147014.1 GCF_037126285.1 Bernardetia sp. MNP-M8 | reverse complement strand
AAGTGTGGTTTGTAAATAGTCTGCTATGGGTTTGTTTTGAGGAACATTCAGTTTTTCTTTCATCTGCCCAGTAGTAAGTCCACCAAAAAGAGCCTTATCTCCCATAGCTCGTATATAACCAAAATTAGCATTTCTTTGATTGACAAGTTCAGATAATACTTTTTCTGTTTCTGTCAATTTTCCTCTAGCCATTATTCGTTCAGATTCCAAATAACGTTTTTCTACAAGTTCCTGTTTACGTGTCTGTGTAGCAAAATAACTTTGAGCAAAAGCAATTTCGTCTTTCGAAGGGTCGCCATTCTGAGCTACCAAGTAACAAGCATACCGAGTAAGTGCATAATCTTTGACTTCTCGCTGCCCTCCTTTTCCATGCTCTATCAATTTGCTGACCTCAGCAAAATGTAATTCCAAGCTCTCAGAGGTGTTTTCGATAGATATTGCTGCTTTTTGAATAACCTTTTCAAAATTTCTCCATTGTGTATAATTGAAGAGTTCTTGTAAATCTCTAGCAGACCAATATTCTACGCCTTCAATTTCATTTCTGATATTTTCTAGTTTTTCAAAAAGCTGATTTGAGTGTGTTTTTTTCATTGTCGTTAATTTTTGAGTAAAAAAAATGTTTTTAAATGAATTACAAGATACATAATTTTTATAGAAGTTTCATTCTTGACACCTCTATAATTTCAGCATTTTTTAAAGCAAAAAAAGCAAATATTATTTAGAGTTGTTATTTTAATAACTCTATTTTTTTTATACGTATCTTATAGCTGCAAAAGGACTGAAAATAAGATTCGTTTTTTACACTTTTAGTTTGTAAAAAAAAGCCCTCATTTATCTAAAATTTGATAGTATTTTATCATCAATACAAAACAGCTACAAGATTCTATATTTTTCCTTTCAAAAATAGCTAGAAATATCAATAAATAGCCTTTTTCACTACATTTTATACTAAAAACAGGCTTTTTTTATCAAAAAGGCTTCGTTTTTCATCTTAATTTTACAAAAAACGCATCCTATTTTACTATAATTTCATCGTTTTTGGTCATATTTTAGCTTTTTCGCATCATATTTTATCAAAAACGCATCGTTTTCTAGTCATTTTTTTGAAAGATTTTGTCCTAAAATAGGTGGATTTGTAAGTAAATTTCTGTAGAAGTGTCATTCTTGATACCTCTATTTTTTTTGATTTATTTTTAAGTTAGTTTTAGAGAATAAAAAGATATATTTTATGGAGGTAATTTTTAGCTAAAAATCTATCAAATAGTAAAATTTAGATTACTTATTTTAGTCAGAAACTAGAGTTCTATAATCTGACTTTTTACAAAAAAGGGGAGGGGATAAAAACACAAACTTTGTTTTTCAAATTTATTTTAAAAAAATATTTTGGAGAGTGTTGGTAATGATAAACAATCTATTTTCTAATAAACTGCCTATATGCTTCTTTAGAGTATTCGTATTCTTTGCCATACTTTTTAACAAGAAAATTTCTAAACAAACTCATATCTCCATTTACGTATGAATCATAAGAAACTTGCCATGCTGGATTTTTCTTTATTTTTTCTTGTAATAGGCTCTCAAACTCTTTTCTGTCTTCTAGGCGAGTAGATAGTGTTTCTTTTTCTATTCTATCAGCAGAACGCTCATAAAATACATTGAACTGTACATCAAACTCTTGTTGTACTTGTTCTACAGCCTTCCTCTGATTATGAAACTCCTGTTTTTTCTGCTCTTTTTGCTTTTGAGTAACTAAATCTGTGTAGTTGCCTTTATAATAACCATCTTGGAGGGCTTTTAAAAAAAATGAATCTAACTTCTTAGGATTTTGTGCTTTTGTCTTTTCCCAAACAAATTTGAGATATTCTTCTTTTTTATATTCATTAAGTATTTCTGATATCCTCTGTTCGGAAAGTCCAGCATCTAATAGCTCTTGGACAAAATCAGAGTGCGTAACAGAAATAGTTTTTTGTTCGGTATCAATATCTTTAGAATTAGCTTTTCTTTTGATAAAAAAATCAAGAGCAACTACTTTTCGCCCCTGTTTTATAGATTTGTAGGAAAAAATAATATCTGAATGTTTAGTACACTCTTTTTTAGCAGGTTCAATTACTCGCTTCTTAAAGTCTGCAAAGTTGGGATATTTATCTTCTAATGAGAGTATGTCTCTTAGATTTTCTAATGTAAAATATCTTTTCCCAAAAGTAACATATTGCTTCAGTAATTCATACAAACGAATAGAGTATTGAGACTTCATCGGAAATACATATTGCAGTTCATAAGTAGTAAAATTACCTTTCAGTTGAAGTAGATAAGGCTTCAACGCAGGATCAAAAGAAAGCTCTAGTACACCAAGATTACTCCTATATCTTACTGAAGAGAATAAACTAGCATAAAAGAAGTCTTTTTTATTTTCCACAGGTAGCTTTAATTTTACTTCTGAGAGACTTTCAGCTTCTTCTCTAAGGGTTTCATACCAATTATGACTTTTTACGTTACAATCGCTTAAAAGGTCTTTTACAAAAATCTGATAAGGTTTAAAATTTACATCCTCTTTTTTTATTTGAACAACTGTTCCTAAGAAAATACGCAGTTGCATAGTCGATAAATCCATCTTCGCTTCAATGAGATCATTGTGGCGAGTTACTTTCTTAACTTGTTCTTTTATTGATTTTGCCATTACAAGATTAGTGATGAGGTCACAAATTAATTTTAAATTTTAAAGATATTTTCTCGATTTATCTTTGATATAATTTTTAGCCTTATCTATATCTTCTTGTGTGAAGTGGTAGTATTCATATCCTTTTTTACTAGGAGTTGTAAATTTTTTATGAAACATATTGGTAGAGATACCCAAAATCCCCCCCCAAATAGTTTGTGAAAAAGGAAAGTCATTGTATATTTTCATAAACTCCTCTCTGAGTTCTTGATGAGTTATATTATAGTTTGTCTCGTCTTTATTCATTATGAAGGTTTTTTTATTAAAACACTAATATAGTAAATTATTTTTACATATAATATTTTTTTTAATATGATTTTTAGAAAAGCCCCCTTTTTTGTCGCAATTGGCTTTTTGTATTAAAATATATTTTCACCCCTTTTTTGTCGTAGTTGGTGCTAACTTTAGTTAAACCTTAGTATTTTTTTCTTTTTTTTCCTCAGCAAACTCTTTAGGTTGTTTTACCTATATATTAAATACATTTATAGGTTTACAGGCTCTGTAAATATCTTAAAATGAGACAGTTATACACCTCTTGTGCGACAAAAAAGGGGTGAACTACGACAAAAAAGGGGTGAACTACGACAAAAAAGGGGTATAACTACGACAAAAAAGGGGTGAACTACGACAAAAAAGGGGTGAACTACGACAAAAAAGGGGTGAGTGTTTTTTAACTTTTTTTTAGAGTAAATTTTTGAAAAATAAAAGCCTAAAATGTTCTTATCGAGAACACATTTAATTTCTTATTGCAACAAAATTGGTGTCAAAGATTATAGATTTGTTAAAGAGTGTTATCGAGAACAGAAAAGATGTGATTTTTTCTCTTCACACCAAATCTGTTGTAACAAATATGGTACGACTTGCAACAAAATGGGTGTCAAAAGCTACAGATTTGGTACGAGTAAAAACTACTATTTGTAATTAACTAATTGATAATCAATATTTTAACTATTTAAAAAGGTTTCTATCTACAACATATTTGGTGTCAAAAGCCACAGATTTAGTACGAGTAAAATTACTTTTTGCAGTTAATTAATTGATATTCAATGTTTTAACTGTTTTAAAAGATTTCTATCGACAACAGATATGGTGCGAGTTTTCATCTTCACACCAAATCTGTTGCAACAAATATGGTACGACTTGCAACAAAATGGGTGTCAAAAGCCACAGATTTGGTACGAATAAAAAACTACTTTTAGGTTTAACTAATTGATAATCAATGTTTTAATTATTTTAAAAGATTTCTATCGAGAACAGAAAAGATGCAAGTTTTCAGTTTCACACCAAATCTATTGCGACAAAATAGGGGTTAAAAGCAACAGATTTGGTACGAGTAAAAATTACTTTTTACAGTTAATTAATTGACAGACAATGTTTTAACTATTTAAATTGATTTTATCGAGAACAGATATGGTACAAGTTTTTAGTTTCACACCAATTTTGTCGCAATAGATTTGATACGACTTGCAACAAAATGGGTGTCAAAAGCACAGGTTTGAGATGAGCAAAAAACTATTTTTATCACTAACTGATTAATAATCAGTGTTTTAACTGTTTAAGGGAATGTATCAAGAACAGATATGGTGTGACTTCTCCATCTTCACACCAATTTTGTTGCAACAAATAGGGTACGAATTGCGACAAAATAGGGGTTAAAAGCCACAGATTTGGTACAAGTAAAAATCAATATTTACAGTTAATTGATTGATAATCAATACTTTAACTATTTAAATGAATTTTTAGCGAGAATAGAACAGATGCAATTTTTTGATCTTCGTACCATATTTGTTGCAACAGATATGGTACAAGTTTTTAGTTTCACACCAATTTTGTCGATACGACTTGCAACAAAATGGGTGTCAAAAGCACAGGTTTGAGATGAGCAAAAAACTATTTTTATTGCTAATTAGTTAATAATCAGTATTTTAACTATTTAAATTGATTTTATCGAGAACAGATATGGTACGAATTGCGACAAAATAGGTGTGAAACTGAAAATAAACTTTATTGTATAGTGTAATTTGTAATTCAAAGTTTTTATTTTTATTTTCCTATCCTTTTTTTGAGAATGTGAAGTTCTAAAGTTGTAGAAGTATCATAAGTGAAACCTCTAAAAGGAGGCTTTTTATATCCTAAAAATCACTCAAAATATAATCTAAAATTATAATTTATGAAAATAGAGTTTTTATTTTGGTAACTTTATTTTTATTTCTATATTGTTGCATTATTTAAAAGTTGAGATATGAACAATACACAATTTTTTGAACTGACTTTTGAACATTTTTATAGTATCAGGAAAAATTATCAAAATCAGATATTGTGTGTGAAAACAGCTCTATCAGATATGTTCTATCGTTTTGCTGAGTCCAACAAAACGATAGAACATGGGAAAGGTTATATATTTACTTGGTCAGAAATTGTAGAAGTGTCAAATATGAAAACTCTATAAATTCTTTCTTAATTTTGTTTACATTTGTATCAAATTATATCACTACTTTACTAGGTGTGTCATTTGTGATACCTCTAAAAAAATACTATGAAACACGGAATTACAATCGCTTTTGTCAATCACAAAGGAGGTGTTGGAAAAACAACCTCAGTACATCAAATAGGAGCTTCACTTGTTCAAAAAGGCTTTAAAGTTTTGTTAGTTGATAACGACCCACAAGCAAATCTAACTTTTATGAATGGGTGGAATGAAGAAAACGAAACTACTATTTATGATGCAATTGCAGAAGGAAATGAAAATTTGCCTGTCTATGAAATAAGTGAAAATTTATTTCTTACTCCTTCCGAATTAGATTATGCTTCCTTGGAGTTACAACTTCCTACTGATCCACTTGGTCATTTTGCTTTGCGTACTATTTTGGAAAATCAAAAAAAGGAATATGATTTTGTTTTGATAGATAATCCTCCAACTTTAGGTGTTTTTGTTTCGAATGCCCTTTTTGCTGCTGATAAGGTTGTCATTATTACAGAGAGTTCTTCTCTATCAGCAAAAGGATTGCAAGTAGTAGTAGATTTGATTCAGAAACTCAAAAAAGGAGCAAATAAATCGCTTGAACTTTTAGGATTAGTTCTGACTAAAACCTCAAATTATGTAGTACGTAGAGATACAGCCGACTGGATAAGAGAACAATATGATGTTTTCGAAACAGGTATTCGTCAAACAGTTTCTTTAGAAGAAGCAGCAGCCCTTCAACAAAATATTTTTGATTATAATCCTAAATCTAGTGGTGCAGAAGATTATCAAAATCTAACAAACGAACTACTCAAAAAGCTAAATATAAAACCTATAAAAGGAAAGAAAAAAGCTGTAAAAAAGTAGAGGTATCACTTATGATACTTCTACAAAAAGATGAATAAATCATCAAACTATTTTTGATTTTATAAGACAAATTAGTTGTCATAAAAACTAGAGTTTTCATTCTTGATACCTCTAAGGAAAACATTAGAGAATAATAGAGGTGTCAAATCTGACACACCTATAAATTTTATCCAAAAAAAGAAATAAAAAAACTAGAGGTTTCTCTTTTGACACTTCTACAATAAAATACATAAAATGGCAAAAAAATCATTCAAAAAAACAAGTGCTTTAGATATTTTGGCAAGACAAACAAATCAGTCTTCGGAAGAAGTAGAAGTTAAAAAGGAAGAACAAAAACAGCCTAAAAGCACCAAAAAAGCAGTTTCGCAGGTAGAAATAAGTATATTAGAAAACATTCATATTTATGAAGAACTGAAAGAATTTATAGCTCCTCTTTCAGATGAAGAAATACAACGATTAGAAACTAATATTCTGCAAGAAGGCATACGAGACCCACTTATTTTGTGGAAAAACAATGACCATTATGTACTTATAGATGGACATAACCGTTATGCAATTGCTCAAAAACATGGACTTGATTTTCCATATAAAACAATGGAGTTTGAGAACAAAGCAGAAGTGGAAATTTGGATGGTAAATAACCAATTGGGAAGAAGAAATATTAGTTCAGTACAACGCCGTTATTTGCTTGGACAAAAATATGAAACTGAAAAACGAATGCATGGAACAAATCGTTTTACAATGTTGATGGAAGAAGAAGAAAATAAAGGTAAGACCAAAGAAAAAATAGCACAAGAAGAAAATATTTCTGAAAGTACAGTCATGAGAGCAGCCAAACTTTACCGAGCTATCAATCTACTTTCAGGACAAGATAAAGCTGTTCGAAATAAACTACTAACCTATGAAACCTCTTCAAAAAATATAGAACAGCTTACTCATCTACTACAAAAAAAAGACACTTCAGATGAGACAAAAAATGAATGTAGAAAACTCATACTTGATTCTCCTTCATTAGAAGAGGTAATAAAACAAGTAAGACCATTATTACCTAAAACAGAACGTAAAGAAAAACAAAAACAACTTACTAAAGAGCAGTTTGAAGAAACTAAAAAAGAAATAGCAGAACTAATACAAAAATTACAAAAGCAAACTAAGGTGCAAAATGTTGCTACCCAAGAAATAATTAAACAACTGGAAAAGAAACTAAAAAAGCTACGAGGGTAATTTTATTATGACTTTAGAGAATAGAAGTTTTGATTACAAACACGTAAAACTCAAAGAGCATTTTTAAAATAGGATTTAAGAGAGGGATATAAAATTTTGATTTTTTAATAAAAATCAAAATTTTATCTATGTAAAGAAAGGTTTTTCTAAAAAGTGCAATTTTTTTACTTCACTTTATTGGATTACTTAATAATCTTTAATACTTTTGTGATGTATTTTGTGTTAGTGCTTAAAAATAGTACACAAAACTTACTCAAAAAGACAAAAACTAATCTTAGACTTTTATTTACTCTCTTAGTAAGCAGTTTGTAAGATTATATAAATATAAAAAGCCTTGTTCATTTATAAGATGTGTGGCTGATTCAAATACTTTACTTTATATAAAAGCTTCACTTTAATTAGTGAGTTTGATACTACTCCTATGAAACAGCTCACTCTGCTTTTTCTTCTTCCTTTGTTTTTTTTATTGGGATTTTTTTCTACTGCTACTGCTTATGTAGATCCAGATGATTATAGAGCTTTGGTAGCTCTTTATAATGCTACTAATGGAGATAGTTGGACTAATAATACAGGATGGAATGTTACTCAAGATCCTAACACTAATACAGTAGATAATAGTTGGTATGGAATTACTGTTAGTGGGGATAGAGTTACTAAAATACTATTACCAAATAATAACTTAAATAATTTAACTGATTTATATTTTAACATTGGTTTAGAAGAATTAGGAGAGATAGATTTGTCAAATAATAATTTAAAACAGGGATTTTACTTTAATATTAATAGAGGACTGAATAAAGTAGACTTATCAAGTAATAGTATATCCAAATTTGTAACAGGTTCATCTTTTGCTGCTGAGATGCTAAATATTAGCAATAGTCAAGCTACTAATTTTGAAATATTTGTAGAAAGTCAAAGTTTGTTTTCTGTAGGAACAATAGATATTAACAATAGTCAAGCTACTAACTTTGAAATATTTGTAGAAAGTCAAACTTATTTTCAGGTAGGAACAATAGATATTAGCAATAGTCAAACTACTAACTTTGAAATATTTGTAGAAAGTCAAAGTTTGTTTTCTGTAGGAACATTAGATATCAGTAATAATCAAGTTATAGATTTCTCAATAGATGGAGATTATTTTGATATAGATAACTTATATCTAAATGACAATAATATTACTGAGCTAGTATTAGATAATCTAGATGGAGTAGAGAAGAAAATAAATAACTTATATTTGGATAATAATAAATTAGAAGATATTGTAGTTTCTAATCCTTTACAAGATTTATCTATTAAAAATAATTATCTCCAATTTGGTATTCTTGAAAAAATAAAGGATGGAATGCAATCACCTTTTGTGGGAAATCCTTCATATATTCCTCAAAATAAATATCCCACACAAGATGTACAAGGTACACTAGGACAATCGATACAGCTAGATGGCACAGTAACAGGAACACCAGCAGAAAATACCTATAAGTGGTATAAAAGTGGGTCTACTATCGAAATCCCTAATCCAAACACAAATAAAGCTATACTTACTATTGATAATACTACTACTGCTGATGAGGGTACATATTATTGCAAGGTAACTAATGGTATTGTAACTGGTCTTGTTCTTACGAGTGAGGATATTGAGGTTACTTTGAGTGAGGAGGAGGATTGTAAAGTACATCTTAGTGAGTGGACAGGCATGAGTTATATGGGTTATGATTCAGAATCAGGAGAGTTATTTGGTACACAACCAAATGGATCTACTTGGGCTTGGACAAGTTCGGCTACTAGTTTAGAAACATTGGATGGTAATGGAACATTAGAGTTTAGTGTTTCTGCTCCTTATACTAACAGACAATATATGGTAGGTTTTAGAGATACTCCTACTGGTGCTTATAGGGATTTAGACTATGGTTTTCAGCAGGCTGGTAATGCTCTTTATATTAGAGAGAATAATGTGATAGTAGGTCAGTATAGTACAGAAAGTTCAACTATGAACTTGCGTATTGAACGTGTTAATGGTGTAGTCTCTTATTATAAGAATGGTATTTTACTTTATACAAGTCCAACTTTAAATACAGCTCCATTATATGTTACAGCTCACACTCGTGATGCTAGTAGAAGAATACCTCGTTTGTATTTGAATACTTGTGATACAAAAGTATTTGTAAGTCAAGCAGATTGTTTTGGTAATGGTAGTATCAATATTGTAGGGTATAGCTCAGGAACGTATAGTATTAAAGATGCTTCAGGTACTCCAGTTGGAGGAGGAGATATTACAAATACTATGATGTCATTACCTTTTCCTATAGGAGTTTATACAGTTGAAGTTACAACATTGACAGGAGAATTATTTAGTTATCGTGTAAGTATTGAATCTGCTTCTAGCATTCGTTTTGGAGGCATGAGTTATATGGGTTATGATTCAGAATCAGGAGAGTTATTTGGTACACAACCAAATGGATCTACTTGGGCTTGGACAAGTTCGGCTACTAGTTTAGAAACATTGGATGGTAATGGATCATTAGAGTTTAGTGTTTCTGCTCCTTATACTAACAGACAATATATGGTAGGTTTTAGAGATACTCCTACTGGTGCTTATAGGGATTTAGACTATGGTTTTCAGCAGGCTGGTAATGCTCTTTATATTAGAGAGAATAATGTGATAGTAGGTCAGTATAGTACAGAAAGTTCAACTATGAACTTGCGTATTGAACGTGTTAATGGTGTAGTCTCTTATTATAAGAATGGTATTTTACTTTATACAAGTCCAACTTTAAATACAGCTCCATTATATGTTACAGCTCACACTCGTGATGCTAGTAGAAGAATACCTCGTTTGTATTTGAATACTTGTGATACAAAAGTATTTGTAAGTCAAGCAGATTGTTTTGGTAATGGTAGTATCAATATTGTAGGGTATAGCTCAGGAACGTATAGTATTAAAGATGCTTCAGGTACTCCAGTTGGAGGAGGAGATATTACAAATACTATGATGTCATTACCTTTTCCTATAGGAGTTTATACAGTTGAAGTTACAACATTGACAGGAGAATTATTTAGTTATCGTGTAAGTATTGAATCTGCTTCTAGCATTCGTTTTGGAGGCATGAGTTATATGGGTTATGATTCAGAATCAGGAGAGTTATTTGGTACACAACCAAATGGATCTACTTGGGCTTGGACAAGTTCGGCTACTAGTTTAGAAACATTGGATGGTAATGGATCATTAGAGTTTAGTGTTTCTGCTCCTTATACTAACAGACAATATATGGTAGGTTTTAGGGATACTCCTACTGGTTCATATAGATATTTAGACTATGGTTTTCAACAGGCTGGTAATGTTCTTTATGTTAGAGAGAATAATGTGGTAGTTGCTCGTTATCTAATAGGTTCAAGTACAAATTTACGTATTGAGCGTGTTAATGGAGTAATATCTTATTATAAGGATGGTATTTTGCTTTATGTAAGTCCAACAGTAAATACCTCTTCACTATACGTTGCTGCTCATACTCTTGATGCTAGTAGAAGAATACCTCGTTTGTATTTGAACGAATGTTTAAATAAAGTATCTGCTACACAAGCAGATTGTTTGGGTAATGGGAGTATAGATATTATAGGATATGCTTTAAGTGATTATAGTATTAAGAATTCCTCTAATAATGTAGTAGGTGGTGGAGAAATATTAAGTAATAATTTGTCATTGCCTTTTCCTGTAGGAGTTTATACAGTTGAAGTTATAACATCAACAGGAAATTTATTTAGTTATCGTGTAAGTATTGAATCTGCTTCTAGTATTCGTTTTGGAAGCATGATTTATATGGGTTACGATTCAGAGACAGGAGAGTTATTTGATACACAACCAAATGGAGATCCTTGGAAGAGTGAGGCTACAAGTTTAGAGACATTAGATGGTAATGGATCATTAGAGTTTAGTGTTTCTGCCCCTTATACTAATAGACAATATATGGTAGGTTTTAGGGATACTCCTACTGGTTCATATAGATATTTAGACTATGGTTTTCAACAGGCTGGTAATGTTCTTTATATTAGAGAGAATAATGTGGTATTACCCCTTAATTTTACTATAGAATCTAGTATAATCAATTTACGTATTGAGCGTGTTAATGGAGTAATCTCTTATTATAAGAATGGTATTTTGCTTTATACAAGTCCAACTTTAAGCACAGCTTCATTATATGTTGCTGCTCACACTCGTGATGCTAGTAGAAGAATACCTCGTTTGTATTTAGATAGGTGTTTAAGTGAAGTATCTGTAGTAGTAAATAATTCAGATTGTAGTTCAGATAACACAGGTAGTATTATTTTATCAAGCTCAGAAACTGGGGATTATAGCTATGAAGTTTTGGAAACTTCTCAAGTAGGAAGTTTCACAACCTCAATTACTTTATCTAATCTAGCTAGTGGTCAGTACACTATTATTATTTCAAAAGATGGCGTTTCACGTGAATTTATTCGTTATATAAATCCAAATTCAGTAATTTTTGATAATACTCTTTCAACTTATTCTTATCAAACTAATCAGTTAGCTAATAGTAGTGGAGGAGGTTGGAATACAGGAGGGTATTCAAGTAGTAGTTTTTTAGAAGCTAACGAGAATGGTTATTTAGAGATTGATATTACTGATATTCGTAGTTCTACATATTATATGTTAGGTTTTTCAGATGATCCTACAGCACATTATGGCAGTATTGATTATGCTTTTTATTATCGCCTCAATGAATTACAGATTTATGAGAGTGGTAATCCTCGTGTTTTTTCACCTAGTATTCAAATAGAACAAGGGTCTAAATTACGTATAAAACGTAAAGGTAATGTGATTGAGTATATATATATTAATCCTCAGGGTCAAGAAAGAGTTGTTAGAACTGTTCAAAATGCTATTACAAGTAAATTATCAGTGACAGCAGATTTATTTGGAGCAAGTTCAAAAACTCACCCTGCTTATTTGAATATGTGTTTGAATGAAGTAGAAGTAGTAGTTAATAATTCAGATTGTAGTTCAAATAATACAGGAAGCATTATTTTATCAAGCTCAGGAACTGGGGATTATAGCTATGAAGTTTTAGAAACTTCTCAAGTAGGAAGTTTCACAACCTCAATTACTTTACCTAATCTAGTTAGTGGTCAGTACACTATTATTATTTCAAAAGATGGCATTTCACGTAAATTTATTCGTTATGTAAACCCAAATTCAGTAGTTTTTACTCTATCAGCTTATTCTTATCAATCTAATCAGTTAGCTAATAGTAGTGGAGGAAATACTTGGGGTACAGGAGGGTATTCAAATAGTAGTTTTTTAGAAGCTAATGAGAATGGTTATTTAGAGATTGATATTACTGATATTCGTAGTTCTACATATTATATGTTAGGTTTTTCAGATGATCCTACAGCACATTATGGCAGTATTGATTATGCTTTTTATTATCGCCTCAATGAATTACAGATTTATGAGAGTGGTAATCCTCGTGTTTTTTCACCTAGTATTCAAATAGAACAAGGGTCTAAATTACGTATAAAACGTAAAGGTAATGTGATTGAGTATATATATATTAATCCTCAGGGTCAAGAAAGAGTTGTTAGAACTGTCCAAAATGCTATTACAAGTAAATTATCAGTGACAGCAGATTTGTTTGGAGCAAGTTCAAAAACTCACCCTGCTTATTTGAATATGTGTGATAAAAGCATTAATGTAGCATTTTGTAGCAATGAAGTTTCATTATCTATAGACCCAAGAGACGATTATACTTATACTTATACTTTGTACAACTCTAGTGGTCAAGAAGTATCTACAGGATCAGGTATTACCTATGAAGAAGATTATTTACCAAATGGAATTTATGTACTTATCATAAAAGGCACAAATGGAACACCTGAAGAAGACTATACTATTACTTATGATGTAGAAGTAAATGCTATAGAGTTACTTTCTTTAGCTACTCCTCCACGAGTTATTTCAGGGGAGTCATTCGATATAAGAGGTGTTCTAGGTATAGAAAGAGATTTGACAGATTATGATGTAGAATGGTTTGTAAATGATCAACTCATCGATAATAGTAATACAGACTATGAAATATCTTCTGATTATCTTACTTTAAGAGTTTTAGATTTCCAAGAAACAGCTACTTATCGTTTAAAAATTACAAGTCCACAAGGTTGTGAAGTAATGTTAGAAAAGACGATTACGTTACGTAATGGTGATTGTAATCCTGAAACTCCTATTGCTGTATTTGGCTTAGATTTATCTAAAAATTATTCTTTTTTAGAGCTAAATAAAAATTTATCGGCTTCTTATTATTCTACTAACGATGAGGGACTTCTCAATTTTAAATATACAGAACGTTATAAAGAAGGTGATTTAGATATTCATATTTACAACTGGGAACGTTGTGAAGTCGGAACAGTAGAACTGACTAAAAAAATAGGTTCAAATTGGTATAGCCTTGATTTGAATGAGGTTTGTAGTGAGAATGAATATTATGTAATGGAAGTCTTTGATGAAAATAATAGACGTAAAGTTCTGAATTTCAAATATGGCTTTGGTGCTATGAAAGCTAATTTAGCTGGAAATAGTTTGTACTGTCCTGATGAAACTCTTATTTATAAAGTTTCTATTGAAGGTGGACATGCTGATTATGTAGTTGAGTTATGGGGAAAAGAAGATGGTGCAACTGATTGGACATTGTTAGATGTACAAAGTTCTTCAGAGCAACAAGTTGAGTTTCCAATTGATTTTACAGGTATGCAAGGTAACGCAACTTTAAAAGCTGTAGTTATAGATGATTGGGGGAATGAAGTAGACACTACTGATGATGTTTTTAATATAGGACAAAGTGATGACTGTTCAGAAAACGAACGTTTAGAGCCTCCTGTTGCATCTAAAAAAGGTTACAAAATCAATGTTCGTTTCTCTATTCGTAATTTACTACCTAAAATACAAAACATCTTTAAGACTAGATAAAATGAATAAAAACAGTATCATTACAGTTCTATTGAGTGTAGTTTTAAGTATTATTTCATGTTTTATAATTGTTTTATGGAAAGCTCCTAAAAAACAGGCTTACATAGAAAATTATAAAGTTTATGAGAGCTTTAAAGCAAAAAAAGAACTAGAAGCTCAGCTCTTGAATTTAAAATCAGCTAATAAGATGCGATTGGATTCCATTCGTTTATTAGTTAAAGACGAACAAACAGAGCTTTATTATAGACAACAAGCTCTTCGTATCGAACAAGAAGAAGAAGAGGCAGCTCTAAAATATAATACTCAAATATGGAATCAACTCAACTCTTATGTACAAGAATATGGTAAAGCAAATAGCTATGATTTTATTCAAGGTGCAACAGGGAGTGGTTCTATGATGTATGCTCGTGAAGATTTAGATATTACAGATGAAATTATTGAATACGTAAATAAAAAATATGAAGATCAATAATATTCTATTGCTATTTTGTTTATTATGCTGTTTCTTGAGTGCTTGTAATTCTGTTGATAAACAGGAGTATGTAAGCTGGTTACAGAATAGTGAAAATGAATTTCATCAGCAGCGTACTATTAATACTATTACATTAGATGTACAGTATGCAGATAGCACGTATCAAGTAATTAAAGATAATGTAGAGAATCCTGTTGCTCATGTTTTTTATATTCATATACTATCTGATGGTAAGAACAGAGAATTAGTATCAGCAGTTTCTGCTGAAAATTACAGTTATTTTTCTTTCTCTTTTGAGAAGGATATTTATATAGAAAAAGACAATAAAAAATATCCATGTAAAGTGTTTCATTATGAGCAATCTCATGGGAAGTTAGGAGAACTCTATTTCATAGTTGGTTTTGAGCTTGAAAATTCAAAATCCTCTCCTATAAAATTAGTTATTAATCCAGAACCTCTACAAACAGGTCCTGTAAAATTTACTTTTGATTTAAGCCAACTACCTTCAGTAGAATAAAATAATACAGGTCAATTAATAGACAAAAAGTTATTATGAGAAAGAAGCTATACCGTTTTGTGTCTTTATTTACAGTCATTAATCTTGTTGTAGAGATTTTTTTTCCTGCTGTAAGTTATGCTCTTACTTCAGGTCCTTCACAGCCTGAACATGTTCAGTTTGCGCCTGTTGGAGCTAATAATAGTGTAGATTTATTCTCAGGAGATTTTTCTTATAACATTCCTTTATTCGAATTACCAGGACCAGATGGAGGTTATCCTTTCAATCTTACGTATCAAGCAGGTGTAGGTGTAGAAGAAGAGGCTAGTTGGGTAGGTTTAGGCTGGAACTTAACACCAGGAGCAATCAATCGCCAGATGCGTGGACTACCTGATGAGTTTAAGGGAGATAGCATAACACAAAAAATAGAAAGAAAACCAAATACTACAGTTTCAACTAGTGTAGGTGGTAATATAGCTTTAGAGTTATTTGGATATGAACAAGACAAATTAACTAAATTAGGGAAAATTTTCAAAAATACTCCTTTGGGAGGAGTAAATCTATCTGCAGGACTTACTCTGTCTGTTAGAGACAATAATTATACAGGTGTAGGATATTCGTTTGCTCCTACTTTTTCTTATGGAATGGATATAGTAAATAAGAACTTAGAAAATATAGGTGTATCAGGTATAAGTTTAGGGAGAACACATAATCTAACTGTAGACTCTGAAAGTGGTATTAATAGTGGAACTAGTAATAGTATTAATTTTAATTTTTCTGTTAGTAAGGATGAACATGATGCAGAGTACAGAGAGGGTACGTCAGGTCTTCAGCCAAAAGATTATGATTTGGTTTCTTCAAACAAACGAGTTGGATTAGGCTTGACTCATAGTAATCAGTATAACTCTCGTCAAGGATTGTTATCAGAAGGTTATAGTTTATCTGCTAGTTTAGGCAAATCAAAAACTAATCATACAACTAGAAAAACTAATGGTCAAACAAGTAATTCACTTAGTGGTAACTGGTCATTAGACTTCACAAATAATGGTTATATGCCTTCTATTGCAACTCCAACTTTAGTTGTTACCACGTCTTTTATGGCGAAGGTAGGTTTAGCTCCAAAAGGTATTTATGGAGGAAGTTTTAATGTATCAGGAACACTAACCTCACAAGGTATAAAGTATGATACTAGAAATCCAAATCTGATTCTTAATTCTGCTTATGGTTATAATCACTCTGAAAATGCAAAAGGGTTGATGGATATTAATAGGGAACGAGATAAAATAATAGACAAAGAAACAAAAACTCTCCCTACTCCTAATTTTATGTATGATACATACATGGTTACTGGTCAAGGTATTACAGGAATGTTTCGTCCTTACCGTGGAGAAGTAGGTGTTTTGGGAGATAATTATGCTAAATCAATCACAAGAAGTGGTGCAGTAGGATTGGATATTTCTACACCTGTTCCAGATAGTCATTGGGGTATTAATCTAGAATATACAGGAGGTTCTTCTAAGACAGAAAAACTATCTCAAATAGGAAAATATGGTTTCAAGTCTAAACAACCAGGAAGCCTTCATGAGCCTTTGTACTATAAATTTCAAGGAGAAGCTAGTATAAAGCCTATCACCAGTCTAGAAAAAATTGGTAATCATTTGCCTGTTCGTTTTGACCTCAATAGCGATGGAAGTCCTAATGGTAATAAAATTACTTATTCACAAGTAGAATCAGATATTACAAATGAAAATTCAAGTATATCAGCTTTAGCAACTGCTACAATGACAAATACAGTTGTTACTACAAAAGATGCTGTACTAAATCCTTATTTCAATCAAGGTCGTGATAGTAGAAATACACTTATTCAAGAGGTTACTAATAAACAAGCTCCCCTTCTTCCTGAATTTAATATAAAATATGAGGAAAATGGACAAGAATTTTCTTTACCTAGAAAAAATATTGATACAGAAGGCAATAGACATTTGAGAGACCACCATTTAGCAGGTTTTACTTGTCTTAATGCTGGAGGGAGTAGATATATCTATGGTTTGCCTGCCTACAACTACGAACAAAAGGAAACTGTAAAGTCTAGAAAATATGATGACCAAGGCTCTGAAAATGAATTTCAAGAAGACGGTTCTCATTTATCTAAGTTAGATGGTTTTGGAAGTGAGGAGGAAACAATGGAAGAAACAGAGAAGTATAAAAATGAAACAACTACTCCAGCCTATCCTTACGCTTATTTGTTAACCTCTATTTTAGGAACGGATTATATTGATGTAGATTACAATGATGAGGATGGCAGAGGAATATCAGAGAATGACTTAGGTTATTGGGTTAAGTTTGGTTATGAGCGAGTACATTCAGATTATGAGTGGCGTTCACCATACAAAGGGGTTAATTTTACAGAGGGTTTACGAAACACCAATGTAGATGATAAAGCAAGTCTTGCTTCTGGAAAGAAAGATATTTTCTATGTTCAAAAAGTAGAAACCAAATCGCATATAGCTATTTTTTATACCTCAGATAGAGAGGACGGAAAAAGTGTAACAGCAGCAAAACTCAAAAAATTAGATAGAATAGCTTTGTTTACACGAGCAGAGTTTAAAAAAGAAGAAGTTAATGCAGGTAGTGGTAAGCCTATTAAAGAAATTCATTTTGATTATACCTATGAGTTATGTAAAAATACTCCTAATGGGGGAATTGACCCTGAAGATCCACAAGACAACAGGTTGGGTAAATTGACATTAAAGAAAATATGGTTCACCTATCAAGGTGTTATAAGAGGCAAATTGAGTCCTTACGAATTTGAGTATTATAATGCAGATTATTCTAGTATAAATCCAATAATATCACCACAAGAAGTAACACAAGGAAGTCAAGATAGATGGGGTGTATTTGCCCCTAGAGAAAATAGTCCAATTCACAAAACCCATGCTTCTTTTCCTTATGTAGATCAGACTTTGACAGATGATCAACGTACAGATAACGTATCTGCTTGGAATTTAAAAGAAATCAAAATGCCTACAGGTAGTCGCATGAGAATCAAATATGAATCTGATGATTATGCTTATGTACAGGATAAGAAAACCATGCAAATGTACCCATTTAGTGTAGAGGAAAATCCATTTTCTCAGAATGATAAAGAAACTTTACCTAAGGAAGATTTATCTGATGAAAAACTTAGAATTTATTTTAGACTACAAGACGATGATGTTCAAACAGGATTAACAGAAGAAGAGGCTGCCCAAGTTGTAAATAAGTACTTGGATGGACGTGAGCAAGTGTATGTCAAAACCTTAATTGGTTTAAGAGAAGATAAAGACTTTGAAGATATGAGTGCTTATTTGGATATAAAATCTAAAATAGAAGAAGGTGTTTATACTAGAGGAATTACCCAAGATGGTAATTATGGATACATTACACTACAACCTGCCAAGGATACCAAAGGAAGACTATATCATCCAATTACAGTAGCTGCTTGGATTAAACTCAAAACAGAACATCCTAGATTATTGCTTACCAATAATGAGATGAATGATAATCAAGATAATCCAGACTGGAATCAGCTTACAAAAATGTTTTCTGCATTTCAAGCATTACGTGAAGTGAGAGGCAATTACTACAACATTGCTAAAGACAGAAATTGGGGTAGAAAAATAAAACATAAATACAGCTATGTTAAGTTGAACAATACCAAAGGACATAAATATGGAGGGGGCTACCGTGTCAAATCTGTAGAATTTTGGGATGGAACAGGTACACCAGAGTATAATTCTCAATCTACTTATGGACAAGTATATGATTATACTACTCAAGAAGATGGAAAAATAATAAGCTCTGGAGTAGCTTCTTATGAACCTTTATTGGGAGGAGATGAAAATGCGCTGCGTTATGCAGAGAAGTATATCAAAGATATTCCTGGTAAATCCAAACATGCTATGGGACTTACAGGCTATGAGTTTTATGTAGAGTATCCTGTCAATGAAGGATATTATCCAGGAGCGAAAGTTGGATATAGTAAAGTTACTGTCAAAAGTTTAGCTACAGCTAATAAAATAGCTCAGATAAATGAGTTTAAAGATGTATCTACTACGGGACTTACTATCAATGAATTTTATACTACGAAGGACTTTCCTACTCTAGCAGCTCAAACAGATATTGACCATCAAGAAGAAAAGCATACAACATTGAGTATTTTTCCATTTTTTGCCAAAACAAAGCAAAGTGCAGGAATGTCTCAAGGGTTCGTTGTTGAAGTAAATAATATGGATGGAAAACCTAAAGCTATGTACCACTATGGACAAAATGACAAGGGAGAAGTTCTGTATGACAAACCTATCAGTTCATCTCAATACTTTTATAAAACCAATCAACGAGGCAAACAACAAGTATTAGATAATGCTTGTGATGTACTTGTAGAAGAAAAAAATGGAATTATAAAAAAAGAAAAACGCTTAGTAGGAGTAGAATATGACGTTTTTATAGACTCTAGGAAGGCTACAACAAAAACTACTAGAGCAGGTGGAAACTTCAATACTAATATTATTGTAGAACTAGCAGGGATACCTATTCCTACACTCTTCTTCTCTTCCTCTGGGAGTGAAGAAACCGTCAATATTACTACAATCAACAAGATAATTTATCGTTCAGGTATTTTAGATTACGTAAAAGTATCAGATGGTCTTTCTACTTCTACAACTCAAAATCTACTTTGGGATGCTAATACAGGTGGAGTCTTACTTACTTCTGTCAATAATAACTTTGATGATAAAATTTACTCGTATACTATTCCTGCTTACACTCAATATGATGAAATGGGAGCGGCGTATAGAAATGTAGGTTTGAAGTTTGAACTTGAGGCAAGAGAAGCAGATGGTGGTCGTATGTACAACTTAGAAGCTCCAATTCCAAGTAGTACAGACCCTGTAAAAATGAAAAAATTACTTTGGACAGACGAACTTGTACCAGGGGACGAACTTATCATTGATAATAAAGAAGGTAAAATGGCAAAAGCTATTTATATGGGAGCAGATAGAAAAACACAACGTTTCCAATTCTTTGTTATTCATGAAACTCCTTCTATTTTTACAGGGAATATAGACTGTACTATTATGCGTTCAGGAAGACGTAATTTACTCGCTGCAAGTGCAGGAAATATCACTTCATTAAAAGACCCTACTGAAACTGGTAACAGAACCCAAAAGACATTTTCAGGGAAATCAACTATTACGAAAGAAAAATAAATTTAGAAATGAAAAAGTATATTTTTACAACACTTTTTGTACTTATAAGTGTGATAGTTATCGCTCAACCATGTACACAAGATGGTAGTACATGTATTTCACCCGTATATGCTACATCAGTAACAATAAGAGGTACAACATATGCAATCAATTCACCTATCAGTGGATATGAAGAGGGCAAACTATATGCTTTTCATTTAGCCCCAAATGGATGCATTAATGGATCCAATGATAATCAATTAGCAGTATGGACTGCTTTTTTGGGAGTGGAAGTCTATATAAATCCACAAACCTTTGTTCAAGCAATGGATAATTACCAAATAGTTGTTCGTATTCGCTCTAGTTCTATATCAAATGGTGGATTTAGAGTTTGTTACAATATAGCTGAGAGTGGTGCTGGTTGTAATATTGCAGGTGAAGCTATATGTTTTGAAGGTGATATAGTTACAGAACAACCTCCTATTGATTTAGGCATCTGCACCGAACTATGTCCAGGAGTAGGTCTAAAGAGTACAGGTTTTGAAGGAGATGAATCAGGATGGAAATACAATGTAGCTCCTCTTAACGGTGAAGTTTATTCTGATTTAAACTTAAATCTTACTACAAATCCATCTCCAGAACATACTATCATAGATGAAGCTAATTATAATAGTTTTTTTAATAGTAATCAAGGATATAATCCTTTTACTAGTACAAACCAAAAAGTACTTGCTTTAGGTCATGGAGATACTAGAGATGCTAATGGAGTTAGTGGACAAGATTATTATCAAGCCACTATAGAACAAACTTTCTTTGTAGGGGAAAACTATGAACCTAAACTAGATATTTGGTATAGTTGGGTAGCTGAGGTAGCCCCTGAAGGTTTTAATGAAAAACCTATATTTTCTATCAAACTATTTCGTTTTTATGAAGATAGAGATTCTAATGGTAAATTGATTCTTCTAAAAGAAGAAGTATATAGCCATATCGATACACAAACTACCTTTGATCATAAATCAACAGATGGTAAAAAAATATGGAGACATTGGTGGGATAAGAAAACCATTGATTTAACACCCTATAAATTAGAGCGTTTGCATATAGAAATAACAAGTTATGACAAACAAGGTATTAGTAGAGACTACAAATCTATGGCATTTGTAGATGTTTCTTGTAGCACTTGTTGTACTCCTTTAGAAGTTGCTAATAATGCAACACAAAGTTTAACTATTGACCCTATTGTGAATGGGATAGTAAATATCCATAGACCACGAAAAATTTGTGAAGGACCAGAAGAACCAAATAACAATCCATATATTCCCTTCAATGAATCAGGTAATAGAGAAGCATGTAACCCAACCTTTTTCTATCAAATCATAGATCCAAATGGAGAGCCTTATGTAATGGAACGTCAGGGAAGAGAAGTAACCTTTCGTCCTACTATTGCAGGACAGTATCAAATACGCTATAAAGAAGATAGTACTTGTTGTTGGTCAGATTTTCAAGAATTTGCTATTTCAGGTGATGATTTGATAGCTAGTGATATTACCTTTTCAAATGACTTAAAAAGTGCTGCTATAAGCTGTATTCCTAGCTTTGAAATGGATGAAGTATTAGCTGTCAATGTAGCTTCTTTTGGAGATAGACAATTAGTAGATCCTAAAGATATTATAACAAGTAATCGTAAAGCCATAGCTACAGAAGTAGCTGTTACAGAGCCTAAAAACCCCTACTTAACAGGAGAAAGAGGTATTTGGCGTACAGAAGCATCTTATGCTTATGTAACTGATAGAGGTGGATATGAAGAAGATAGAGAAATGAATGCTGTCAAAGAAGGAGGTACTTTTGGTCTCAATATGTTCAACTGGACAACCCAAGGTGTAGTTCCTGAAAACTGGCGTAGAGTAAACCATGTTTCTCGTTATGATGGATACACTCACGAAATAGAAAATAGAGATATTTTAGGTAGATATAGCTCAGCTCTATATGGTTATAACGGACAACTAGCAACTGCAGTAGCTTCGAATGCAGCTTACTATGAAATTGCTAATGAAGGATTTGATGCGTATCAACTACCAAAAGAAGATATTGCACCTTTTGTAAGTTGTAGCTTCCAAGCAGAAATAGATGCTGGGTTTAGCATTAGACCTTATACAGATATCATACAAGCAAATGAATTACCGTCAGGAGAAACATTATCATTGCACAGTTTAGGGTATATAAGAGGTAAGTATTATGCTTTTCGAGTTCAGATACCTATTGCGTCAGATTGTCCAGATATCAATTGGCAATGGAGTGTATCAGGTGATGCTCTAAAAGTATCTACAGAAAACAAGTTTTATGTAATTATTCAAATACCTAATCAAATAGGAACAGGAGAGTTTAGAGTATCTCAACAAATTTTTCAAGAAAATTGTGATGCTGAATTTGAAAATGGAGGTTCGTATCAAGTCTGTGGTAAAGGCTTTGTAAAATCTGAGCAAATTGTAAAAACCGAAACTAACTTCGAAATCAATAATCTTTACAAGGATGATGGAGACAATAAAGATCGTAATGTCATTCTACAAGTCCTTTGGGCAAAAGGAGATAAAGGGGTTTTAGAAGGTTATACACCTGGTGAAGGTGCAACAGTTACTTTAGATGCTAGTGTTTTGGCTTATACCATTGGTAAACAAGGAGCTATGGATATTACACCAAATCTAAGTGTAAATGCAGTTGACAACGAATATATTATTGATGAGAAAGTCCAAATCACACTTAGACATCGTGATGCTACTACGAGTTGGTTTACAATAGAGCCAAAAGGTACTTATCAACTTCCAGAAGAGTGGATGCAGAAGGAGGAGCAATGGTACGGCTCTGTTCGCTTGGCTCGTACACTTCCACGTATTGGAAATACAAATACACCTAAGATTGACAAACCACGAAATTATGAAGCTCTAGTTCCTGTTGCTCATACAGGTAATCAAGGACTTGTTCCTTCAGAGGATATTATTATCCAAGAAAAACTCTTGCTTATCCCAGGTAAAGAATATGTATTTAGTGCTTGGGTAAAACTAAGTACTTCAGAAGACCAACCTTATACATATGGAACTGATGTTGGTGCTGCACTTTCATTTTATGAAAATGGAAGTAATGCTGCAGATCAATATGGTTCTATACTATTTCCAAATCCAGCTTATGACCCTATAAACAATCCAAGTGAACCTGAAGAGATACGTATTCTAAAAATACATCCTACAGGAGCAATTATAGAAGGTTGGCAACGCATCGAAGGCACATTTGTAGTTCCTACAGGAAGTATGTTTACTGGTGTTTATCTAAAAAGTATTGACGGTAAAGCAGTTTATGATGATGTTCGTATTTATCCTGCTAATGGAATGATGAAAACGTATGTCTATAATCCATCTAATTACTTATTACAAGCTGTTTTAGATGAAAATAATTATGCTACACTTTATTATTATGATGAAGAGCAACGTCTTTATTTAGTACAAAAGGAAACAAGAGAAGGAGTCCAGACCATTCAAGAAACACGTAGTTACATAAAGCCTTTATTACCTCAATCAGTATTAAATGAAAATGATGGAGAATAAAAAACAAAAAATAAAAGCAATTCTACTTTTATTGTTTTCCTTATTTTCATTGGAAATATATGGGCAACAAGTAGAACAGTTACAAGCATTTAGTAAACTTGTTTCAGAAAGCGATAATCTATTTTTAAAGACAGTTACAGAGTCCTATAAAGATGGAGAGCTACAAGGTACAGATACATTAATCTATCTAAAACAAGGAGAAAAATTATATTACAAAACCAAAGAAATAGAGTATTTATTAGATACTGATGTTTTGATGGTCGACAAAAGCAATGAGCTTATTGTATTTCAAAAATATAATAAAAAAGCATTTGCACCTATTAATTCTATGCCTGTAGATACTACATCCTATGGAAATTTTACAATAGATCAAACCTGTCAATGTCTTAAAAGTGAATCAGAAGAAGAAGGAGTAAAAACTTCTATGTCTATTTATTTTAATTCAGACAATACATTACAAAAAATGATTTATGAGAGTAGTATAGGAGCAGAAAGCTATCGTAGCGTAACTAATTATGCTATTTTCTGTGTAGAAAAGGCGTGCATGAGCTTACCTTTTCCTTCTGTCACTAATTATCTCATTCAAAAGGGAACTACTTGGAAAGTACAACCTGCTTATAAAAATTATATCCTGAATATTCAATAGCCTTTCTGATAAAATAGTCCATTATGAAACGTTACTTTATTTTTTTCTTATTCTTCTTATCCTATTTGACTGCTAGTTACTCTGTAATGGCTCAGTCTGTATTAAATATTGCTCAAGAAGAAGTAACTCAACCTTTAGATATTAGTAAGAATGGTAATATAATTCTTCTCAATATGGGAGCAGGTATTACAGATCCTGATAAACAGGCATTTTATACTGCACCTAATTTTGATTTACTATTTCGTTTGAAATATAATAAAGCAACAAAAGATAGTTGGGATACAAATTGGGAAGCTACTGTAAGGTTCAAACTCATTCGTATTGCTGGAACATATCCTGCAAACAAAGGTGTTTTGGATATGAGTGAAGTAACACTTGCACCTCCTTTGCTTGACCCTTTTGATGAACTAGGCGAAAATAATGATGGAATATTCGAATTAAAAATAAATCAAAGTAATATTGAAGATGTTAATTCAGATGATTTTTCACAAGTATTTGTCGACTATGAAGTAATTAGCAAAGGGGAGATAGATGGTGAAAAATTACCTTTTGATAGAAATGATTTACATGACACAAGTGTTTCTGATCCTTTTACTACAGCTATTCAAATAGTATCAATAATTGTAAAGAAGGGAGATATAGATGGAGATGGACTTCTAGATGTTATTAGTGCAGAAGGAACAGAAGGGGTAGAAGGATATATTCCTATTTTAGAAGATGGCTCTCAAGATCCTATTATATCTTTTGAAGTAACTCCTAAGCCTAGAGAAGTATATGGAAAAGTAGGGAATTTTGTAGGTACAGAAGAACTTAATTGCAATACAAATTTGTGTTACCGAGAAGAATTTGAAGAATTAGTATGGAAAAAAATAGAAAATGCTCATTTTTATGACTTAGAATGGGTATTTATTGATAAATATGATAGTAAAACGATCACAACAGCCACAGAAGCATTTGCTAATAGAAGAGGTGTCAGAATACGTACTTCTGACAGACATTATTTGGTGCGTTTAGGAACAGAACTTACTTATCCAGAAGGAAGAATATTTTTTAGAATAAGAGGAGTTGGAAAGCAAAAGCCTACAGAAGATTCAGAAGTTCTCATTACTACTGGAAAATGGAACTATGGATTAAAGTTTCTTCACTTAGGAGCAGATTATAAAGACAATACCCCAGATCAAAATCTTATTTTACCTTTGGACAGTCCAATAAGAGATAATATTTTCTACAAAAGTAATGTTCACGAGGAAAATAGAAACTGGCAATATGCAACTGTCTTTGCAGAAGAAGGAAAGTATAAAAAGGTAATGAGTTACTTTGACCCTTCATTAAGAAGCACACAAACACTAACTAATTTCACAACAGATGCAAGTGGTAACAAAGAAGGTGTAACTCTTGTAGAAGAATCATTTTATGATTATGAAGGTAGAGCAGTCGTTCAGACAATTCCTGCTCCTTTGCATACATCGTCATTGGCACACCAATCTGTAACAACTTCTAGTGGAAACAATTATGATAGGGTAAACTTTTTTGCAGGAAATGACAAAGGAAAATATGATAATTTAGCAAATTCATCTCCTGCTTTAGATGGTGCTTCATTAACAGCTAGTTATTATTCTGCTAACCCTGTTGCAGCAGTTGATTTTTCAACTGTTGATAAATTCAAACATCAAGATTTTGTTCCTATCTCTAATGGATTTGCTTATACACAAGTACGTTATACCAATGATGGAACTGGAAGAGTAAAAGCACAATCAGGTGTAGGAGAAGCATTCCAAATGGGTGGAGGAAAAGAAGTAAAAACTTTTTATCTAAATCCTTCAGAGGAAGAACTGCGTCGTCTTTTTGGTAATCAACTAGGAGATATTTCTCACTACAAAAAAGTAGTAACTATAGATCCAAACGGTCAAAAAAGTGTTGCCTATATTGACCAAGCAGGACAAACTATTGCTACAGGTTTACTTGGAAACTCTCCTGAACAGCTAAGAGTATTAGAGGATGCTAATGTTCCTGACTTTGAAGAAAACCTTATAAAAAGCAATCAAAGAAAAGGTACAGTTAGCCGAACAGAGCATACTTTTTTCGTACCCGAAACCAATGATTATACACTTGACTATTCTATAGTTGGGACAACAACGAGCCTACAAGCAGAAGGAGAAGAACTTTGCCTTATGTGTGAGTATGAGCTGGAGATAAATATTGTTGATGCCCAAGGTAAACCTATCAATGGGTTTCTGGGTTCATCTTCAACAATTACTGCCTTACCTCATATCGCTTCTGTTAGTGGGAAAGATATAGCAGCCCTAGATGATTGTACCAAACCAGAAGAGGAGAAAGAAAAGGTAAACAACGAAAACGTCACTATTAAATTAGAAGGACTTACATCAGGGGAATACACCATCACTAAAGAACTTCGCCTTACAGCTGGGGATGCTACCCAAATAAGCGAGTTTGTAGAGAGTTTAACTACACAAGTAAGGAGCTTCTCAGGAGGACTGATGACACAAACCTCAGAGCGTTTCCGTAGAGCTTCTGAACTAGCAGCAGCAGAAAAAGCACAAGGAGATTGTTTAGAATGTACAGAAGTAATAGAAGAAGATGGAACAGTAACACAATTAGCAACAAGTAATAATTGTGATGATCCAGATGATTATCTTGCTGCTGATTTTCATAATCTAGTAACAGAGCAGATAGCTGATCAATGTGAAGCTGATCAAAATCGTTATGTTTTAGATCCTGATATAACAAATGACAATGGTAAAGAAATAAATCTAGATGAAGATCTAACAGAAGCAGAGCTAGAAACAAACTATAATAGAATACCTCTTTGTATTTTGTGCGTAGAAGATACTAATAATCCAAACCTACCTTTAGGAGATGACCCTACTGAGCTAAAGCTACAACTCAAAAACTCCTATCTTTACGATGCCTATATGCGTAAAATGAGCCGAAGATCAGAATCTTCTGCTGTGGGTATCTATATGGATGCTGATGGAGCAAGAACAGACAAGAACTTCTCTCAACCTATCAGTTTAGATCTGCAATCTGTAGACTTAGACCCTTTTTGGAAATTGTATGTTACTCAAACAGATGAGGATATCAACAATATAGACAGTAGATGGAATGCCATAGAAACAGAACTAGCACCACTCATTTTTGCACATGCGCTGTCTCTACCTTCCATAGAAGAAAGACGAGAACAAAGCTGGCTTATCTTTCAAGGATTTTATCAAAACTTCAAACGAGCGCATTTAAAAGTATTCTATCAAAAAATGACAGAAGATAGTGAATGTGATCCTACTGCTATTGATATTTTACTTCCTGAACTTGCTGGTACAGATAATATCGACCTTGCAAATCTTACTTTAAGTAACCTTGCTTATACAAACCCTGCTATTTTTGGTTCTCAAGGAGACGATGATCAGTGGGAACAAACATGGTTAGGCTACACAGGTACTGCAAACTGTACAGATTGGGCTGAAAATATGACTGTTCTTTTGGAGACAAAAATAGGACAGTGTAACGGAGACTGGTCATTAGAAACATCCATAAGAAATGAAATTAAAGATCTATTCCTTACTTACTGTAATGCTCAAAAAGGACAACCTTTAGCTAATGCGTTCAAAAAACTCTATTATAGTCCGTATGTGAAATATACTTGGCTAGAAGAGGTATCTCCTTTACTTGATGATCAAGATGCATCTTACTATGTAGGTAAATATAATAAGGTTATAACAAATAACCCAACCTCTGCATCAGAACTAACAATCGCTTTTGAAGTGCATTTTGGTATAGGTTCTTTGAGTAATAGTGATGCTGAGTGGGATCTAGAGTATAGTACAGATGAGCAAAAAGAACTTGTACGTGCGTATGTAGAAAGTATGATTAGAGCTGTTTCTCCTACTAATAACTATGCCTATATTGACTATAACGAAGATGGAAACTATACTGACATTGATCAATACTCTGTAGATATAAAGACAACACTAGATGCCATCAAAGAAAAGGCTCAGACTGCTTTTCCAACCGATGATTGTGGTTTGAAAGGCTTTTATGCTATGCTTAGTGTGCCTGATTGTAAGACACATAACTATGAAGAAGTAGAAGTACCTGCTGATAGTGATGATGATGATGATTTACCTGTTCTGCCTACAGAAGCTTGGGGAATTGAAATTACTAAAAATGGTATTACTAATTTTCCTCGTGTAATTCATCAAGAAGATGTTTATCATCCTACTGATAATATGGCATTTATGGTTGAAATGACTGTTGCAATAGAGTCACATCCTATTCCACAAGAGGGAGATAAAATAATACTTTTATATAATCCATATGATAAAATATTTAGAGAAGGGAATGTAGAAGTAGGTTATATATATAGAAATGGGGGGTATGATTTATATTACCACTTAAGTCTTACTGTAAAAGATGGGTTAGGAAGCAAAATAAAGAAAAACAAGACAGGTTATTCTACAGAGAAATACAGTATTGAAGATATTAAAAAATGTCATAACTTGATTATTACGCAAGATATACAAGCAAAATTAGAGAATGGGGGAACACAAAAAATATATCGTGATGGGTGTTTAGTAACACTCAATGGCATTAGTGAAGTAGATGGTCATCTTAATGAATATTATGCAGAACTATTTCCACTTCTTATAGCGAGTGAGTTTTCTAGTTCTCCAATACCAGGATTTATCAATTCAAATGCTAACATTAAAATTAAAGAATTACGTATTTGGAAAAGCGATGAAAACTTTACTAGGGATAATGTAGTAGAGAAATTCAACACCACTACATTAGAGCCTTATCAATTACAAAATGAAGATCTATTAGCATACTTTACATTTGATCTTGATACTTATATAGATGAAGGGGAGTTAATTCGTCTAAAAGACAAATCACAATATGCAGAAGATATGGTAGTATCACAGTTTGATAGAGATGAATATCAGTCTATATTGAGACGAGAAATGAGTTGTCTATTAGAAGACTGTAATGGTAATATTGTCAAACCTAAAACCGTCAAAAAATTCCTCTACACCTGCGACCAAGCCTATACCTTCGGAGATGGTGTAGATTTATGGGGAGGAAGACCACTTACTCCTCCAACAGCACAAGAATTACAAGAGGATTGTGAGCGTGTAACTAAAGATTTATTAGATGACTATGCAGAACGCCTTTTGGTAAAACAGCGTGAAGCCATAGAAGCTAAAATAGACGAAGAATACAGAAATCAGTGTTTCAATTCGCCTTTCAAAGAGGAAATGACGCTTACTTATGCTAAAAAAGAGTATCATTATACACTTTATTACTACGATCAAGCAGGAAATCTAGTACAGACCGTTCCACCAGAAGGGGTAACACCACTTACAATTGCTGAACTAAAAACTAATGAGAATTTAGAATTGAATTCTCCAGCATATAAAAATCCTATACATTTCCTAAAGACAAAATATACTTACAACACTCTAGGTCAAGTAGTATGGCAAAAAACGCCTGATGCAGGAGAATCTAAGTTTTGGATAGATTATTATGGTAGAGTAAAACTCTCTCAAAATGCAGAGCAGGAGAAACATAACGATTATGCCTATTCTAAATTTGATGAACTCGGAAGACCGTATGAAGTAGGAAAATTAAATACTGGAACAACTTCACTAAATGATGGACAAGTAGATATAGAAGAACTTACTTTTGATAGTGATTTTCCTATTGCAATACAAACTCCTGTTGCTGGTAGTGTATCTAATATAAACTTTACACTTAGTCAGCGCACAAAAACCTTCTACGATGTAGAGGAAGTGGCACATCCTAATGGAACAGATTTTATTGTAAACCCTAACGAGCAGAAAAACCTCAAAAATAGAGTAGCTGCTGTGGCTGTTATCGAAACAGGAGAAGAATTTGGAGCAATTACTAGATATTCCTACGACATCCACGGAAATGTAGAAAAACTATGGCAAAAAATGCCAGAAGAAACAGGGTTTCTAGAAAAAACGGTAGAATATAACTATGATTTACTTTCTGGAAAAGTAAATGAAGTAATCTATAACCGAGGAGGAGAAAAAGACGAATTTAGACACCGTTATAGCTATGATGGAGATAATCGACTTACCGAAGTAGAAACGTCTTTAGATGGCTACCACTGGACAAGAGAAGCCTCTTATTTCTACTATGCACACGGTCCTTTGGCTCGTATAGAAACAGGTCAGCACAACATACAAGGAACAGACTACTTTTATACGCTTCAAGGCTGGATAAAAGGAGTAAACAGTATTGGGTTAAATGAACAAAACGACTTAGCAAAAGATGGGGCAGAACTGTCCACTTTTAGCAAAGATGAATATGCATATACACTCAATTATTTTGAAGGAGATTATAACGCACGAGCAGGAAATATTCGTTTAGGAGAAACTTTCCTTCAAAATGAAGTGTATGCTAACTTTACAGGCTACCAAGATGAACTAAATACAGTAGGAGATAATACCTACAAAAGAGAAAGTCTCTACAATGGAAACATTGCTGCGATGGCGACTTCTATTAGAAAAATGGAAGACCAACCTGAGCCACAGCCTATAACACAGTCCATGAACTACAGGTATGACCAACTCCATCGTATTGCAGCAGCAGAAGCAAGTACGTGGAATGATGCAAATTCAGTTTGGCAAGGAACAAATGGGGGATATCGTACTTCTTACAAGTACGACAGAAATGGAAATATAGATCATCTTAAAAGATACAATGGTGTTACTACTCCTCAACTTATTGATGATTTAACTTATACCTACTATGATCACATTGATACTGATCCTATCAAAAACCCTCCTCTTGTAGCCGATCGTCTAAAAGTGGATATGCAAAATAGACTTTGGATGGTAAATGACGAGAACGGAACAGCAGAAGGGTTAGGAAATACAGGAGAATATAAATATGAGTACGATCTAATAGGAAACCTAACTAAAAATACTCAAGATGGAATAGAAAACATTGTATGGAATATCTATGGTAAAGTAGAACGAGTAGAAAAAACAAATGGAACAGTCATTCGTTACAAATACGACGGAACTGGAAACCGTATTTTCAAAGAAGTGCATACTACTACAACCCATCAAACAAACTATTATTTACGAGATGCTAGTGGTAACACAATGGCGATTTATGAAACAATAAACACGTCAGAAACACCGTCTAACAGCAACATCGCAATAAAAGAAATACCAATCTATGGCTCAAGTAGATTAGGACAGTACAGACCGTTAAAACAGCAAACAGGACAGGTAGAACCACACAAAAAGACAGCCCTCGGACAAAGAATCTACGAGTTCTCAAACCATCTTGGAAATGTACTTGTAACTTTAAATGATTTTAAAGTACCAAATACAGACGGTACATACAAAAGTATCGTGCTATCAGCTTCCGATTACTATCCATTCGGAATGGCGATGAAAAATAGAACGTATCAGAATAGCGAGTACAGGTATGGCTTTAATGGAATGGAGAAAGACTGGGATATTGCTGTTGGTAAAACTGACTTTGGAGGTAGAATATATGACGAAGTTACTGGTAGATGGTTTTCTTGTGACCCTCTTGAATACAAATATCCTTCTACTTCAACATATAATTTTGCAGTAAATAATCCTCTATACTTCATTGATATAGATGGTGAAGATATTGTAATTGTTGGGAAAAATGGATCTAGCATAAGCGTAAAAACATCTCTTATAGATTTTACTGCAGATGCTAGTACGCTAGGTTTTGACTTTGGAGGAAACTTCAAGTTTGAAGGGGCAGATATGTTGGAGGCTGCTTTAGATATTGCAGGTATTTTTGATCCTACTGGAAGTGTGGATGCGATTTCAACTGTATATTATGCACAAAAAGGAGATACAGGAAATGCTTTTATAAGTGGAATTTCCATGATACCTTTTGGAGATGCTCTAAAACTATTCAAGTTGAATAAGCACTATAAGACTATAATGAAAGCTGTAAATACTTATAAAAATAGTAAAAAAGTAAGGAAAATATCAAGTGAAATTGACGATATTCCTGCTTTCTTGGGTGATATAAATAAAATAGGTGGTACCACAAATTGTGTGTCTTGTGTTGAAAGAGCTATTGAAGCACTAACAACAGGAAAGAAAAAGTTTGCTTCTAAAATTTCTAAATTTAGAATGAATCCTACTACTGAAATGAAAGAATTAGTAGAAGAAACATTTAATTTAGAAAAACGAATGATAAAATGGGGCATAAACGAGTTCAAGAGATCTGGTGCTCTTATTAATGTTGTAACATATATGAATAAATTAAAACCAAATAGTGTAGGTGTTGTTACTATATATAAGCCTATAATAGAAGGTGGAAAACAAGTAGATCGAGAAATGGGTCATATATTTTTAGTTCTTAAAGACAAAGATGGTGTGATTAGATTTATTGATCCTCAAAAAACAACAGCAGATGGGAAAGCTGTAGAATACATTTTTGATGAAATTGATGCTGCTATAAAGCAGGCTGGTTTGGTAATAGAATATTCTAAAGTTGGTAAATAAAATGTTTCACGAAGTAAAAATAACTTGAGTAATGATTGATTTAACAGAAGCAAAAATGATACAGGCTGAATACTTAGAAAGCCTAAGTAAGATGTATAAGCAGAAAATAGTAAGTCGTTCTCTTAAGGAACACTCTTTTGGATGGTCGTTTTCATACAATACAGAAGACTGTGTACGTAACTCAGGAAATAGCTTGGTAGGAGCGCAACCAATTGTTATAAATAAATGGACAGGTCAAGCAAATGATCTTCATTTCCCTTTTGATGAAATGATAAAGGGAGTTACATTGGAAGACAAGTTTTATGAAAAATATCCTAGTTTTAGAAACTATCCCAAGTTGAGCGTAGATTAAAATAAAATTGTTAAGCGTAGTATATGACTACTCCGTTCAGCTTAGAATGAAAAAATAAATTGTTAAGCGTAGTCTGTGACTACGATTTATCAGTATGGCAAATCTTAGATTTGCGAGTGATGGTATTTTTGTATTTACTTGAAAATAAAAGTCTGCTTTTTGTATAAAAAAAACAGTATCTTTCCAATAAAAAAATATGAGCAAAAGAGCATACAGTATCAATAATCCTGATGGTATTTATTTTGTTACTTTTTCGGTTGTAAATTGGATAGATATTTTTATTCGGCAACGATATAAGAACATTATTGTGGAGAATTTGAAGTATTGCCAAGATAATAAAGGACTAGAGATTTTTGGTTGGTGCTTGATGAGTAGCCATATTCATTTGATTATACGAGCTAAAGAAGGGTATAATCTGTCTAATATTCTGCGTGATTTTAAAAAGTTTACTTCTTCTCGTCTTATTAAGTCTATTTCTGATACCAACGAACCAGAAAGTAGAAGAGAATGGATGTTGTGGATGTTCGAACGAGCTGCCAAAAAAAATAGTAGAAATACAAATTATCAACTTTGGCAACAAAACAACCACGCAGAAGAGCTTTTTAGTGATAAATTTTTGCATCAAAAGCTAAATTATATCCATAATAATCCTGTTGTTGAAGGAATTGTAGAAGAAGCAGACCAGTATTTATACAGTAGTGCCAAAAACTACCAAGATGAAAAAGGTTTGATAGAAGTGATTTTTATTTGATTTCTTTTCATAGAAAAGTGTATTTTAACTAGATATTCTTACCTTTGCAAAAAAATATATTTTTACTATGCGTTATTTCAATCTAGCTACTAAGTGGCTTTTACTAAGTACTTTAGCCTTTTTTGTTGTGTGTTCACTTCAAGCACAAAACCCTGTCAATATTGCTTCTAAGTTAGGGCTTCCTACTGACCCAAAAATAGACAAAACAAAAGAACTTTCTTTTGGAGAACGTATATACTTAGGAGGAGATTTTGGGCTTTCTTTGGGAAGAACTCAAACTTTTATCAATGTATCTCCTTTGGTGGGTTATAAGCTCAACGAAAAACTTTCAATAGGGGCAGGACCTGTTTTTCAGTATTGGCAAGACCAAGTTATTTACATAGACAACCAAACAGGTTTTCAGTATCAAAAAAAGGTTTCTTCTATGATTTATGGTGGAAAAGGTTTTGGACGTTTGTTTTTGTTCAAAGATTTCTTTGCTAATGCAGAGTTTGAGTACATTAGCGCAGACTTACCTATCCAAGAAGGACTCACAGAAAGACGTTGGATTCCAGCTATTTGGGCAGGAGCAGGCTATATGATAAAACTCAACAAGAAGGCAGGAATAAATATTATGGCTCTCTACAATCCTCTTTTTGACCAACAAAACTCTCCTTACACAAGTCCATTTGATGTACGAGTAGGATTTGTTTTTTAGAGGTATCACTTATGACTCTTCTACAATAAATCTCAATTCTTCTACAAAAAGAATACACTAAAACAGAGTAAAATGCTCTGTTTTTTTTATGTGCAATAGATGAAATACAGATAAGACACAAACAAAACACAGATAAAAATAGATAAGATACAGATGAAACACAGATAAAAGACACACTATTTACAATTCAAAACAGAAGAAAATAAAAATAGCCTTTTTATAGACAAAAAATAGAGGTATCATAACTGACACCTCTATCTGAAAATACCTACTTGACTTGCAAATCTAAGATTTGCCATACTGATAAATCGTAGTCATAGACAACGCTTAACAATTTATTTTTTCATTCTAAGCCCAACTGGGGGGGATAGTCAAAATCTCCTTAAATGTTTAATAATATGTTCTTGTTCATCAGTAAACTCAAATGTTTTTGCCGTCCATATAGCATCAACAGCAATTTGATGTAAATAGTATTCTCCTTTAGTAAAAGGATTAATCCAAATAGCTGCTTTTATTTTTTTTTCTTTACTTAGATATAAGAGTAGTTCTATTGCTTGCTTTTCAGACAAATGATTACTCTCTAATAGTAATTTATAAATTGCATAAGTCATGATTTTACTATCAACGGTATGTTTAACAATAGAATCTGCTTGCTTATATGAATAAATATTATTGAATATTTTGTATCCTAAGTCATTAAATCCAATATATTCTACTGTATCTAATAATTTAATTAAATCTTGATATTTAAAATTATTAATATCAAGATTTATTTCTGAGAAATTAAAATCATTTTTTCTTATAAATATCTTTTTGTTAGAAGAATCATTTGGATACATTATTTTTTTTAAAGAATCGCTTAGAAACACTTTTCCTTTCAACGAATCAATTATATCTTCTTGTGCTATAAAATGATCTGATGAATTATATTCTTTTTTTGGAGTACAAGATTGAATCAAAATAGCTACTAATAAAATTATTTTTTTCATTTAGTTTCATTTATTAGGTGTTCAAAATATTTAAGATCTGTATCTATTTTTTCATTTGGTTTCCACCCTGGAATACCCTTATAGACTTTTTCAATCTTACTACCTGCAACATTTAATAGTTTAATAATTTTTTCTTTCTCAGCAGGATTAATATTACCTTTATTTTTAAAAAAATTAATTACTTCTTCATTAAAAGTTATACCTGTTATCTGATCACCTCCCCCTTTATTTTGAATAGTTATATTAAATGTAATTTCTAACTCATAAGAATTAAAACCTAAGTTTACCATTTCCTTATATAAATCTATTGGACTTAAACTTTGGTTATTATCCCATACTGCATATATTTTAGCTATTTTTGCTTCTAATTCTAATGAAATAGAGTTAGGTTGGGCTAAGCCTTGTTCTTTATAGTAAAGCTTTTGTCCTGCGTGAAGAAATTCTTCTGCAATTGTTGCAAATTGCATTCCTTTATCAGATAGAGCTATTTCTGTAGTAAAATACTCATGTGGGTCACTATTACCTTGTGTAGTTGAAGATACTTGAGTACTAAAACCAATTCCTTGACCATTAGTAGCATTGAGTTCTTTTTGAGTCATATCCCTAACTATAACTTGTAAATGAAAAAACCAAGCTTTAGACTTTTTTCGTTTTTGGGTATTAGGCATGTTAGTGTAAGATGAAAGTATCTCATTATTTAATTTTAGAATGGAATAAGCATCTATTTTACGCATAATACTTTTATAGTTTGCTAATTTTTTTGCATCTTTTATAGTAGGTACTATTTCTTCTCCATTAGGGTCTATGAAAAATATTGGAGAATTATCAACAAAAGCATAAGAACTCACATTACTATATTGATTTTCTAAAGGGTCACAAGCTAACCATCGTCCAATTTTCTCATCATATATTCTAGCCCCAAAGTCAGTTTTTCCAACTCCAAAGTCTGTATCATTTTCTTTTCCATTAAACCCATACCTATAATCTTCATTCTGATAGGTTCTTTCCTTCATCGCCATTCCGAATGGATAGTAATCGGAGGCTGAGAGTACGATACTTTTGTATGAACCATCTGTATTTGGTACTTTAAAATCATTTAAAGTTACAAGAACATTTCCAAGATGGTTTGAGAACTCGTAGATACGTTGTCCAAGAGCTGTTTTTAGGTCTTTATTTACTTGTCCTAATTCTTCTTTTAACGGTCTGTACTGCCCTAAACGGCTTGAACCATAGATTGGTATTTCTTTTATTGCGATGTTGCTGTTAGACGGTGTTTCTGACGTGTTTATTGTTTCATAAATCGCCATTGTGTTACCACTAGCATCTCGTAAATAATAGTTTATGTGATGGGTTATTTAACATCAAATAACACAACTAAAAAGTCAAATAATACTAATCCGTTTGATTAGTAGATAAAGTTATTTTTTTCTCTTACTGATTAATTTTTTACCCTCACTACTTAGCCTTCTCTTCACTTTTTTTGCGTCTTCGGCTGCTGGTAATTCCTCTGGAACAATTCCACGACGAATAAGTAACTGTCTTACTTCATCATTGTTTATAGAATGTTCATCTGCAATATCAGGAGTTGTATTGAGGTCTTTCATTTTGATATTATCGTTTGTCAAACTAGCTGCAAAATCTTTACCTTTTAT
>NZ_CP147013.1 GCF_037126285.1 Bernardetia sp. MNP-M8 | reverse complement strand
TTTGGGTTTAATATCTTTTCTATTGTTTGTCTATTGAAGTTTTCTGAATACATCGTTATAGTTTTTCTTCTAGTAGGAGAATAATACTTAGAGAAACCAAATTTGTAAAGTGCATTATTAAACCTAATTTGACGTTCATAATCAAAATGTGTATGTTGGAGATATGTAGTTTCACCGTTTTTATTTGTACTTAAATATCTTAAGTCTCCAGTCATACCATTCCAATGAGAACTACTAGCTCCTGAACCTCCATTCTTGGAGCTAAAGCCATTGTATCCTAAGTCTTCTATTTCTTCTTCTATCATAGCTGCTATCATAGCAGCATAGGCATCTATATCTATATAAAATCTAGAGTGTTTCGAACTAACATTTATAGTCAAGAAATTAAATTTTATGTTTCCATTACTATATGACCTTAAATCTCTAATATCTAGCATTTGCAATTTCTTCTTTGTGTATATATAATCTTTAAATATCCATTTACCTTCTACAAATGTAACTCTACCAATACGATGTTTAGTTTCTCCTTCAAAGTAATTATATCTTACTTTAGTAGCATGTTCTCTAATATATTTATCTATCTTTCCTGAATCATATATATCATATCTAATAACATCAGAAAATAATTCAAACTTCTCTTTTCCTTCCTTCAAAAAGGCTTTATTTGTAGCAGGACTGTCTATTCCTTCTACGACTACTTTTAGATACAACTCACTAGATTTTTCATCTCCAGTATCAGGGTCTAGTTTTCTATCCCACGCTTTGTATTTAGCTGAATCTGGTTTTTGCAACTGAATCTCAGCCACAGCATATCCATCTTTCACAGTAGCACAGACTTTTTCTATTTCTTTGTCATTCTGAATGACTTTTAGTTTGGTGTCTTTTGCTTCCAAAAGTGGTTTCTTTTCATAGATGTAAATAGCTACATCTTTTCCTTCTAAGTTATCACATTCTGCAACTAAAGTAATCTTTTGACCGATTACTCCTTTTTCTAGTTTTTCGTAGTGATTTACTTCTGTTTTTTTGTTAGTGTCTTGCTTATTTTTATCTTTTCCTAAAGGTAAGTCAGCGATGACACTTTCTTTCTTAGGTTTAGCAAAAAAAGCATCTACAACTTGCTCTTTTGGAGTGAGTTTTAGCTTTCCAAATTTGGTTTGATATGTTATTGAGTTAAGTTTTAAATCAGTAGCATTATTGACAGCTACATATAGTTCTAATATTTCAGGGTCTTGTTTTTGTCCAGAATCATTAATTTTATTAAAGTCAAAATTTACCTGTAGAAAATCATTTTCCTTTGGTTTTTCATCTTCTATTTCATCCTTTCGGGCATTCTCATACCTTTCTTTGCTTCCTACTTTAAACTGCTTGATAGAATCTCTTTCTTCTACTTTAATTTTATTTCCAGACCAAGCCACATAATCATCTTCATTTTCCATAACAATAGGCTTTGGAGTGATATCATCATCATATATATTCAACTCAAGTGTTTTGTCTTTTAAGCCAAGCGTTTTGATGTAAAGATAAATATCTTCACTATAACCTGTTTCTTCTAGCTTTTCTCCATCAGCAGCCATCCAATAGACTTCTGCTACTTCTGGTTTGGCAATTACAGTACGACTACAAACAGCGTCTTTACTACTATTTCGTGTAGGTTTTTTGTTTTTATCGTTGTACTTGTAGATTTCCACTCTAATTTTTTCTCCATCTAGCCACTTAGAATATTTTACTTTTAAAACAGCTACTTCTTGTTGTTTACCACCTATATCATGCGTTTCTGTTGTTATAGTAGCTGAAAGAATAGCATTCTCTTTCAATAACTTTGTATTTTCCTTTTTTTTATCCTCATTGCCTTCAACTTTAGAAGTCAGAAAGAAGTCACTTTCCATATCTGCTTTATCTGCCGTAGCAGTGATTTCAATAGTATATTCTTTATCAAAGTCATCATCTCTTTTATCTATCCAAAAACACCATTTTAGCTGTGTAATATCATTACCTTTTTGAGAAGCTATATAAGTATATTCTTCATTGGCATTAATAGATGTAACAGATTTAGAATCTTTATCTATTACTTTGATAATTTTGAGTTCTAGAGGAGTGAGGGGTTTTATAGCTACTGAGTTACTAGTATCTTGTGGGTCATAGAAAAACATAATATAAATAGATTAAGTAGTGATGTTAAAGTTAGGTAAGATTAAGATTTGAGTAGTGTTTCAAGTTCTACTCGCATTGTATCGGCTGTTATATTGAGGTTTTCAATAACCCCCTCTTCCAAAAGACTACCTTTATACTTAAAGTAATGATGATCATTATCAATATTTATACTAATAGGTTTTCCTACTGTATCTTTAGTAGTAAGTACCAAATAGACAGTTTGATTTCCTATTTCTTCTTGCTCTATCTTCTTATTGTTATCATCTTCAAAATGAGCAGCAATAAGTTGTTTTTGCTTCTCAGGCTCTACAGTAGTAATAGGCGCATTTGCACTCAAATCTGTTTTTTTCCAATAATGATCCAATACTTTGTATCCATCATCAATCATAATTGCAGGAGTGAGATGAATGAGCGTAGTCATCGGTTCTCCATTTTGTGCATTAAAATTATTTTTGAAATACACGCAATGGACATCATAGAGTTCTATGATTCTACTTTTACTGGTTGCTGTTACTGGAGAGACTACAATTTTGACATGCTTAGTCATATCGGTAGCAATTGACCACGCCATAAAACTTTGGTCAGAGGTGGTTTCGAAGATAATTTCGAATAATGTCCCTCTAGGTTTTCCCATCGGTTTTCCATGTTCGTCTGTCGAACGAGTAAAACGAAATTTGAAATCTAAAATATTGATTTCTTTATCTTCTAGATAAAGTTTTGCTACTAAACTCATTTTGTAATAGTATTAAAAAAAGGTACTCTTGTATTTTAATTGTAAAAATACTTTAATTTTATAGAATTACAAATTTAATAGTACAATATCTAGAATTAATTTTTAAGTTTTTGTATTTTATTTGAGATAGTCAAAGTATTATTACTTCTTTAATTACATAATTTTTTTAAAAATCGTTTAGTAAACTATATTTTCTCCTTAATTTTATAAGGATAAACATTTGAGGAGCGTTTTTTAAGTTTGTGTAAAAAACTGTCTAACAGGTAGTTCCATTCACTTTCTACTAATTGAGGCTCTCTGTCATAATCTCTTTCCAAGATTATTTCCAATGTACGTACAAAACCTTGTTTTAAAGATTTATCCTTTTCTGTTCCTTTCTTTACTTCAATAGATTTTATGTTCTGACGAAAGTGACTATATGCAAAAACTTTAATGTCAGCAGCTGTAACAATACGTCCTTTTGATAGTAAAGCCTCTCTATACGAAGCTATTTTTTCTTGATAGGTAACTTTTGCCTTTCCTCCTACTGTGGGCAATACAAATGAAACCGAACTATCTTCAAAAGCACTTCTTTGTAAGGCACTCAGTTTTGTACCTGACTTTATATCATTGGCGTATTCTCCTACAGTAGCCCAAAATTCAATAGAAAAAAAGTCATTATGTAACTCTGTTTTTGATATTTTTGGCTTTATCATTACATAAGGATAATCGCTTTTTGTCCATTGCTTTTCATTAGCTTGTTGTTCTAAAGCTGCAATTAATTGATGAAGTTGTTTGAGCTGATTATTTACAAAATCATTTCCTATTACAGAAAAAGAAGCTGCTTCGTCTTTCAATAAATCTAACAAATATTGAATATGCTCAGAGGCACTTCTTTGTCCAAATCGGGCAACTCCTCCTTGTCTAACAATGGCTTCTCCACCCTCTAAATTTTGTTGATTATAAGCGTTGAGGTGATATAAATTGCCTTGGGAATCTGATATTGTTTCTATATCTAAGAAAAAATCATCTGTTTCTAATGGAATATAATTGACAAATGAATTGATATTTTGAGAAATCTTTAAAAGCTGTTTATTTATTACAGGAAAACAATTCAGAGAAATTTGAACTTCTTCCAACACTTCACTAAACATAACTTGTGGAAACTCTATTTTTAACCACACTACATTTTCTTTTTCTTCTATAATTTCTTTGCCGAATAATTTTTCAATTTCTTCTGGAATGCCTTTATTCTCTTGATTCAGAATGATATTTTCCTCTAAATGAAAGAATTTTTCTGAATAAAAATCATTTACCTCTTTACTGATATTTGTAATTTTATTATAATTACTGGTAAGTATTTCCTCTACATCTAAGCTGTCTTGTGAGTTGTTGAAACCTTCTTTAAAACGTATTCTTTTTTCTCCTATATAAATTTTGGCTTGTCGAATATTGTGCAGATAAAAATCTCTATGATAGTTGTTGCGTGTATCAGTATAAAATAATAACTTTTTTAAAACCTCTGTATCCTCTTTTACTCTAATTCCTAACCAAAGCTCAGAAGAAGGCAAACTAGCTGGAGATTTTTTTAGTAATTCTCTATAAAGGGCATCTTTGACTTCATATATAGTATTCGAAAAAGCAAGATAATTTATTCTTGCATTTGTTAGTTCAAAATCAGCTGTAGCACCAAAATATACATCCTTACTAATAGGTTGAGTAGGGTCATATATATTTGCAATACTTTTTTTGACCAAAAACTGATTTATTTGAGAAATAAGTGTATTGTTTTCAACAGGCAAACCATAGACAATAGAGTGCGAAGGAGAATTTCCAGTATACGATTCTGGAGACATTATATCTATTAATCTTTCGACAACTCTGCTTCTAGAACTATCTATTTCTATAGATAATTTCTCCAATTCTGCTCCACATGCCTCTAATAACATAGCAACAATTGGGTCAAAATTAGTTTCTATTTCACTATCTGCATAGCCCCATAAGTTAGCAGCACGACGTAATATACGATCTTTTATTTTTTGCTTAGATTCCATTAAATGCTAAATAGTTTATAAATACGACAAAGGACCTAAGAAGAAAAATCCTTGAAATTGAAATGGTCTATCTGTTTTGATAATAAACCCCTTTATTTGAATAAGTACTTTCTTTTTCATTCGCATTGAGGCTGAAGGTGAGTCAATACTACCTTCCCTAATTTGAACAATTACTTCTGTGAGTTTCAATCTTGTTTCGTGTTTGCTGATACTATCAGTCAAATCTTGAGCTATTCTATTTTTAAGTATAGAATAATCAACTAACAAATCGAAATCGGTTTCCCAAAATTTAGATCCAAATGACTCATCAAATTTACACTCACCAAAAGAAGAAGTAGCAACAATATTTATATATTGAGCAATAGAATCTTCTATGCTACTTTTTGGTAGCTCTTGTTTTTGAAAAATCTTACTAAAATCAAGAGGCGTTTTATAAAATGTTCCTTGCATACCTGAATAGATTAGTGTGGCGTAATTTTAGTTAATTTATTCGTCCTTATCTTGTTCATTTTCCCATCCTTCTTTATCTGCTTCTTCCTTTTTACCAATAGAAGCATCTACACGTTCACAAACGATAACGCTATTTTCTTCTACTCCATTCATATAAAGAGGTAAAGCAGGATCTACATATTTAGAAGTTCCATACCACTCAGGTTTTAAATAGAATACCCAGTTTTGAGGTGTTCCACTCTCATCAAGCATATTAATTGGACTATCTATGTTTCTAAGATTGTAATCATTTACAAAGAAGTAAAACATACGTCCGAAATCGATACGGATTGGAGCCCTCGCTCTAAATTCAGTTCTGTTCAATGAACCATTGTCTTTTTGGAATATTAGAGTAATTACAATTAACTCTTTGTATTCTTCATCACTAATTTCAGGATATTCTCCATCTATTAAATCAACAGCCCAAGTATGATAAATTTTGGCAGGAATAGCAACAGCTTTAATAAAAGTGGCATACAACAAAGTAGGAATCAAAAATGGTAGTAATGAAAAAACCATATTAAATGAAAATGTATTGCCATGAAAGATAGTATATACAACCAAAAACGGTATTACTAAATAGAGTAGTACAATGAATAAGAACCATATTTCCATCCACATATTCTTACTATCAAACTTTTCAAAATAGGTTCGGTAGAGTAATGCGTGTATTATACCTAATACAAATATTAGTGATTGATAAAAGACAAATTCATTTAGCAAGTCATTAATGGTTCTGGTCGTTCCCATAAAACAAATGAGAGCAGTCACAAATACCATTGAAAAAATATATACAAAAAACTTGAAACGATATTCTTTTTTAAAATTCTTGACTTTATCTGCAAAAAGCATGGTTAAGATAACCACAACTATAAGCAGTATGGAGATAAAAAAGATTAAAGTTGTATCTATTAAAGAATTAAAATGAAAACTGGGTTTGCGAATCATACTTTAAATTCTAGTGGTTATTCCTAACATCATATTAGGGTGAGATATAAAAAATTCTTCTTCTTCTTTCAAAAGAATTATAGTAGTTTTAGATTCTACTTCTAATGGAAGAAAATATTCGTAAAATAAATCTATAAACTTTTTGATTTGTCCATTGTAAAAATAAGCTCTTGAATTACCATTCTTGATAGCACCAATTTTAAACTCTACATACAATGAATAATCCATATAAGAACTACCCAAAATCATATTTAAACCTAAATTAGTTTCTCCTAACAATGAGTTTTGTTCTGATTCTGATAATTCTTTATATCCTACTTCTCTATATTCTACCTCTTCTTCCAAAATATAGCTTAAACATTGTGCAGTAAGATTTAAGTCTCCTACTATTTGGTACACATAAGGCAATAATTTGATTAATTTGGCTACAAAAATAGTAGGTATATTTTTATCTAATTTCCAAAATTCATAAAAAAAATCAAATGGTTTGACTGTACTAAGAGAGTGTAAAATATCATTTTCTACAACATCTCTATTGATAGCACTTATCCAAAACTCATTTTCAAAAGGCATAAAAAACTTTCGTGCATTATCCTCTTCTTTTTTTTGTTTGCGATAATCTTTGGTCATCTCCATAACCTCTTTACCTATCTTATTACTTTTAGGGTAATGAAATATGCCTTCGGGTAAAGTGTCATAAATACTATCTTTTGCAACATTAAATCGTAAATAAGGAAGGTTATCAGATTTAAAATCAATTATTTCATAATTAAGGATTTCTCTTCTGTACGTTCTAGCAAATTGTCCTTTATTGCTTATTAAAAAACGATTTGCAAATTGTGGATGTTCAGAAAGTAATGCTGATACAAGAGCTTCCACTTTAATATCAAAATGAAATGGATCAACTATATCTAGCAAATCTTGTATATCATTTTCTATTTTTTGAATCATTTGTTATTGCTTTTAATCTACCAGAAACAAGGTATCTTTTTTGAAAATAATCATCTGAAAAATTATAAACTGCTAATTTTCCTTTTTGTGTAGTTGTTACAATTTTACCATTACGCAAATAAACAGCTACATCTGATATAGGATTATCTTTACTATATCTAAAAAAAATTAAGTCTCCTTCTTCCAAGTAATCTCTTCCTAAGAACAATTTAATTTTATCAGAATTGAATATATCCAATGATTGATTAGGTAATTCAATATCATAAGTGTATATAAATAAATCTTGAACAAAAGAGGCCATAGTTATACCGTCTTTATCAGTTCCTGATACATAAGGATAGCCTATTTTTTGATCAATAAAGTCATAAAAAGGATAATTTAGAATCTCATTAGGCTTTACATGAAGTAATATAGAATATTTTTCCTTCAAGTAAACCTCCCTATCTGTTAGTTCTTCTTGGTATTCATACAAAGAAGAATCAGCATTAGTTTGCTGATTAATAGAAAGGTAATTTTCTATCTTATCTTTATTAAACTTAAATTTGTACGGTATTTCATTGATATACTTCTTACTTTTGCAACCGTTAAGCAGTAATGTGAGAAATAATAGAGACAGAAAAACGAATCTTTTCATAGAAGTATTACTAATATAACTAAATGGCGAAATTAGATTTATTTTTTTGGATAATCAACTATTTATAAGACTTATATAAAAAGATTAATTTTTTTGCACAAAATTTAGTAACCTTGTAATTAATTTTGAAGAATCTCTTCACTTTCAGATAAAAAAAATATCTTTATACAAAAAGAATAAAAATGAATAAAAAAAAAACATTAACAGTTTTCTCAAATTTTGACCTTCGTGTAGTAGTTGCATTTTGTTTATTATTTGTAATAGGGATTTTATTCTTTTTACTTAAATTAGATGATTATGTAGATTGTGATGATGCTAAATTTTTCATCATTGCAGAAAGGTTTGCAGTTGGTGAAGTCATTCAATTTGATGTAGAAGTAGAAAATGCTAAAGACTGGGAATGGGATTTTGGAGATAATTCTCCTAAAGAACATAGAAAGCAAACATTACATAAATATACTAGTCCAGGAGTATTTACAGTAAGCCTCACTATTAATGGCTCTTGTAAATTAGAAAGACAAATAGAAATTAAAAGTCTAGGTGAAATACTCAACCAAGCTAGAGTACCTGAAATTGTTACTCCCAAAAATATACAGGTAGGAACTCCTGTTCAATTCAAATACAAGTACAAAGGAGAAGTATTTGCTTGGGAATGGGGTTTTGGTGAGTCTGGTAGAGTAGATGACACAAGTGGAAGACCTGTATATACATTTTCATCTCCTGGTAAAAAAACGGTTTGGCTTATGCTCAATGGAGACGCAAAACATATTGCTAAGCATGTAATCTATGTCAAACCAAGAGATATAGTTGATGAAATTACAGATGAGGAAGTTATTGAAGGTTACATATATGAAAAAGACCCAGTAAAATTTGAATTACCTCCAGGTGATCCTAAAAAAGATCCTTTAGAAGAATTTTTAGATAGAGTTCCTCTTAATCCTCCATTGAAAAAAACGGAAGAACAAATAAAAGAAAAAGATAAAATGGCTTTAGCTCCTTCTATTTCTGAAGAACAGTTTGAGCTTCTATTACTTCAAGTAGCAAATCAGAGCAAAACAAAAGAAGACTTTTCTTCATTTGTCTGTGAAGATTTTGAAATCCCTGTTGTAAAAAATGGAGAAAAGATTATCTCCTTTGCAGAGTTCTGTAAATCTATACAAGGAAAAGAAATCAGAATTGATATTCTTCGCCTAACAAGAGACAATCTAAATTGTATTGACGGATTTACGATAGAATATAAAGTCAAAAAATTCTTACGTTGGGGAAAAGATAATGACTAACTCAAGTTCTATTTTTAGCTACATTATTTCTTATACAAAAAAATAAATATGGATACTAAAGCCAATCTAGATATTATTCTTAATTCAGAGCTAATACAAGCTCTTGAAATAGCAAAAAAAATAGCAGAGCAATTTCAACATGTAGAATATGGTGCTTCTCATCTCTTAAAAGCAATTTTAAATAGAGATTTATCTCTTTTAAAAGAATTAGAAAATGCAGGAAAAGATGTCTATTTCATAGAAGAATGGGCAGAAGTGAGAATTGAAGAGAATAAAAAAGCTATGCATCGCACCTTTCCAGAAGCAGATGAGTCAATAGATGAAATAATCAATGAAGCAGACCAAATTAAAGAGCTTCTTGATAGAGAAGAAATTGATTTGTTTTGTGTGATGGTTGCTATTGCTACTCCAGGGGTAGGGTTTAATTTTGATCAAATGAAAACGTTTCCTGTTAATCGTTCTGAATTACTTCACGAACGCAATGGAATCAATATGCATCAAGAATTGACAGAATTACCTACTCAAAAATCAGCAGCAAAGTTTGTCTATAAATACTGTACAGATTTGGTTTCTCAAGCCAAAAATCATAAGACAGCTATTGTTGGAAGAGAAAAAGAACTAAAAGAGCTTGTCGAAATTATTTGTCGTTTCTCAAAGCCAAATGTAGCTATGAAAGGCTATTCAGGGGTAGGAAAATCAGCTCTTATAAAAGCATTTGTAAAACTTTTAGTAGAGGAAAAACTGCCTGAAAAATTAAAAAACACATCTATTTTTGAGTTAAATCTAGGTGCTTTAATTACAGGGGCTTCCTACAAAGGAGAAATTGACGACCGTCTGAAAAAAGTTTTGCAAGAATTGGAAGGTTATCAAAAAGCAATTCTAGTAATTGATGGTATTCATGGCATTTTAGATAAAAATAATGATAATGCAGGTATTTCTAATTTGCTAAAAGAAGCCTCTCACAAAGGAATTACTTTTTTGGTAACGACTACCATAGATGAATACACAAAAAAAATAGAAAAAGACGAAGGATTAGCGAGTTTGTTTGAGGTTATTGAAATACAAGAACCCAACGAAGACCAATCTTTTAGAATGATAAAAACGACATTGGAAAGCTATGTCGAACATCATAAAATAAAAGTGGATGATGCAACTATTTTGGAAGCTATTCGGTTATCTCAGCGTTTTTTGAAAGAAAAAAGTTTGCCTGAATCTGCTCTTACATTGCTTGACCGTACGATGTCTGTTATCAAAACTTCTGGAGAATCTTTCTTAAAAGAAAAAAAAGGAATACTAAAAAGTATAGAAAAACTAGAAGAAAAATCTACACCACAAGAAATCATGTGGTTTTATGAGGATTTGCAGAGAAAAGCACATTATTTACTTACTCAAGAAGAAGATACAGAATCTAGCTCAGAAAAAAATAATTTAACTACTGAATATCAAACCAATGATTTGGTTGAATTAGTAGAGCGTTTAGAAAAAATTGCTCAAGTCAAGAAAGAAAAACTAGAACCTGTCGATGTTTGTGCTATTGTTGCCCAAAAAACAGGTATTCCGATAGGAAAATTACAATCTGGAGAACAAGAAAGACTTCAACAGATGGAAAGTATTCTTCAAAAACGTGTTATAGGACAAGATATAGCTATCCAAACTATCACAGAATCGATTTTAGAGTCTCGTGCAGGTCTTACAAAGGCGGGACAACCTATCGGCTCATTTTTCTTCTTAGGACCAACAGGAACAGGTAAAACAGAGCTTGCAAAAGCCTTAGCTGAATTCTTGTTTCAAGATGAAAATGCTATTATCCGTTTTGATATGTCAGAGTTTAAGGAAGAACATTCAGCAGCCTTGCTTTATGGTGCGCCTCCTGGTTATGTGGGTTATGAAGAAGGAGGACTTTTAGTAAATAAAATTCGTCAAAAACCGTATTCTATTGTTTTGTTTGATGAGATTGAAAAAGCACATAGTTCTGTCTTTGATGTCTTTCTACAAATTATGGATGAAGGAAAACTACATGATAGATTGGGCAAAGAAGGTGATTTTTCGAATGCCCTTGTACTATTTACTTCAAATATTGGTGCAAAATACATTGTTGATACTGTAAATTCAGGAAATCCTCCTCCATCTTCAAATCAATTAATGGAAATAATGACAAATAATTTCAGACCTGAATTTTTGGGTCGTTTGACAGAAATTATTCCATTTAGTCCGATAACTTTAGCAAATGCAACTAACATTTTTACTATTCACTTGAAAAAAGAGTTGCTTAGTTTGTTAGAACCATTAGAGATTAGTTTGGAAATAGATGATGATGCGCTACAATTTTTAGTAGAAAGTGGTTTTAATGCTACTTATGGTGCACGTCCTTTGAAAGGAATCATTCGCTCTGAACTTAGAAGACCATTAGCTAGAAAAATCATTGCCAATGAAGTAAATGCAAAAGATAAAGTAAAGGTTACCTTAGAGGATAAAAAATTGATTTGGCATATAAGTTAAATTATCTATTTTTAGTCTAATTATTTGAATTGAAATTATCTCTATCAAGTATTTATAAATGCTTGATAGAGATAATAACTTAAGTAATTAGAGTCTTTATCTTGCCATAAATATCTAACTTACAACTCTAAACTTTATTTCCTTGTGAGTCATAAGCTGATTCAGGTATGCCTAAATAATTCGAAATAATAGAATACTTCTCTTTCCCTACTAATTTAGAAGAAACCACAGAGTAAAATTAAATCAGTATAACAACAAAATCCTCAATTAAAAAACTAGCTATTTTGCTGGATAAAATTCTCAATATTATCAGCCTCAAATTCCATATCTAAAGAACCTAGTGCTCCTAAATCATTTGAAAAAATATTTTCTTCATTATTTTTTTTGATAAAAAAAGCTAGATCTCCCTCTTGACCTATAAGAAAATAATCAGGTTCATATTCCATTACTTCATACGTAGTATTTCTCTCAATTAAAGTAGAAATGCCATAAAGATTTATTCCTGTATTTTCTATTTCTAAAGACTCTTCCTTATTGAGCTTTATTAGAAAACTTCTATAGAGTGAAGGAAATCTATAAGTTATATATTCCTCTAATTCATTAATTGTCTTCATATTTTATAACATCAAAAAATGAATTGTTTAAATTTTGCCCTCTTAACTCATTGAAATACTTGTAAGAATCTTTCATAGTTTTCTTAACTTGACTTCTTGGTACACCTGAATCTATCATTTCCTTATAAATCTATCTAACAATGTTATGAAAATAGGTACAAAACTACATTTTCCGTAGGTTCTGGCTGCTCACTAGAAAGTTCTCCTTTTTCATTGACACTTAAAATAGGGCATTCGGATAAAGCGTATTTCCATTCGTGCAAAATTACATTTCCATCCCAAACATACCTATACATACTTTTGGCTGTATGATTGGTAAGAAAAAATAGTTTAGGAGGTCAATCCTATTACAATTTCATATATCTAAATTCATAATCAATATCTTTTCCTCTAAAATTCTCTTTTTTATACTCAATTTCCTCTTCTTCACTCCATTCAATATCTCCCATTAGCTTCTGTAATTCAATAATTTCGTATAATAAATATTGATTAAAATCTTCAAAAACTTTAGCTTTTTTTATAGGATCATGAGAAAAAAGATATATTGAATTATTGGTTTTGTGAAAACAGATAGGATCATTACTAGGGCTTTCAGCAAATACAATGTACTCATCCATTTCCTTCAAAGAAAATTTATCCTTTACGAAACTCCAAGAGGATTCAGATAACTTTATAAATTTATTAGGGGTATAGAGATTATACATAAAGTCATGACTATCAATGCCCCCAAAATTTCTGAAATACATATCCATTAACTTAGGTAATTCAAACTTACTAGATAAAGATTCTAAGCCAACAACTTCTACATCATATTCCTCTAAGAATATAGTTAATTTTGTTGTCCAATTAGTCTCTCCTATTGTTTTTATTGGTAATACAGGTTCTTTCATTTTTTTATTAGTTATTTACGACAAGATGTTCCACCACCCCATTCATTTCTACCCCCAATATCTTCAGGATGATATATTTTGTGATATTTAGCATGGTCTGACATGTCTACAAGTTGTAATATTCCTCGTTTTCCTCCTGCCTGAGATGATGTAGCGTGATGCCATGTCGTTCCCTTTGGAGCTGTTCCTCTATGAGTGCCTCTTCTAGTAGGAGCCACATGTTTTGTTATTCCAGGATACTTAGCCTCCATTTTGGCAGCAAATTCAGGATGATTTTGAAATTTATTATGTAATGATTCATTAGCCTTTGAAAAATGTTCTGTATCTTTTAGTAGAAATTCATTATTGGCTAGCTGATGATTATGAAAGGAATTATATGCATCTAAGTCTCTAACCCCTTCACCATTATATAATCCAAAAACATCAACACATTTATTAGTATTATGAACATAGGCATAAAATCTATCTCCACCAAGTAAACTAATAGGATCTTGAGAAATATAAGTACCCGTTTCAGGACTATAATACCTAAAACGATTGTAAGCTAAATCTGTTTCACTATCAAAATATTGACCTTGATAGAGGAAAGGAACAAAAATACTATCTCCTTTTTTGACAGTACCATAAATGTCAATTTCTCTCTCCCAAACCTTATTCCCTTGCGAGTCATAAGCTGATTCAGGTGTGCCTAAATAATTGGAAATAATAGAATACTTCTCTTTCCCCACCAGTTTAGCACTCGGCACAAAACTACCTTCTTCATACACCCAAGTTACTATATTTTCGGTAGGTTCTGGCTGCTCACTAGAAAGTTCTCCCTTTTCATTGACACTCAAACTAGGGCGTTCTGATAAGCCATATTTCCATTCGTGCAAAATTACATTTCCATCCCAAACATACCTATACATACTTTTGGCTGTATGGTTTATTTTGGCTGTTCGTCTGCCCAATGCATCGTATTCAAAAGAAATATGTTCGCCACTTGGCTTGACAACACCTTTTAGCATTCCGTTTCCATACCAATGATACGTCCATCGCTGCAAACTACTTGGAGCTTCTTTGACTGCTCGTTCGTGGTCTTCTGCCAACAAACTACGGACTACTTTTGGTTTGGCTGCTTTACGTGCTGTTTTATATTGAAGATTGCCTTCTTCATCGTACTCATAAAAATACGTTTCATCTTCTACTAATTTACCTCCTTTGTTGTATTTTCTATCCGAACGGGTAGCACTTTTGAATAAATTACCGATAGCATCAGGCATTTTATAAATCGTTTCTACGCCATTGTAGTCTGCACTCAATAAATTTCCTTCTACATCGTAGTCAAATTCTGTTTTTTGTCCTGTGCCTTCGTTTAAGATTTTGTCCAAACGATTGCCTTTGCTCCAAAAATAACGTTTACGACTGCCTTCTACATTCTTACCTTGAATGTTTTGAAGCGTTACACGTCCTAAATTATCTCGTTGCGTATGAACTTCTACATTGCCAGTTGTGTAACGAGCTAGTTCTAAGCCTAAGCTATCTCTTTCGAAACGACTTTGCCAGCCTTCTTTAGTATCTATTTGAGACAACGAACCATCACTATTAAACGAGTTTTGAATTGATGCACCCAAAGAAGAAGTAACCAAAATACGGTTGCCTTCATCGTCATATTTACTTTTTATGCTGTGTTCGTTTTGGGATTCTTCAATCACTCTACCCAAATCATCTCGTTTGTACTGTACTGTAGAAGTTGGATTGGCTGCTTCTACCAAAATACCATCATCATTATACGTAAAAAACTCCGTATAACCGTCATATTGTTCTGAAGTCAAGATATTTCCTACTCCATCATAATGGTAGCTTGTCCAACGTTGAGCAGGACGCAAAACTCTTGTTACTCGTCCTCCCAAAGTACGGTGATAACGGCGTTGTAAGCCATCAAAACCCCATTCGCCAATCACATCGCCTACACCATCTCGGGTAAAACGATACGATTCGCCTTTTTCATTGGTAATCGTTTTGAGCTGTTCTTCTTTATCGTAATCAAAAATAACAGTATGTCCGTTTTCTGAACGGCTTTTCAAAAGACCTAAGCCCCAATAGGTAAAAGTTACTTCACGATTATCGTCTTTAGCTCGGATAATATTTCCTGCATCATCATACTCAAAAATATGATGATTGCCGTCTGCTTCGTAAAGCTCTATTACATTACTCATTTTATCATATCTAAAACGAGTTACGTTTGATTTTGGATCAGTACTACTCAATAAATTGCCTAATTCATCGTATTTCCAATGGCTTTTTGTGCCATCAAAATGTTCTACTGTACTCAAATTTGCATATTCGTCCCACCAAAACTGTGTCGTTTTGCCTTTGTGGTCTATCATTTTATGCAAGAGCTTTCCATCATATTCAAAGTCAAGACTTGCATCATTTGGAAAAATACGTTTTATAAGTCTACCTTTTTCATCGTATTCCCATTCTAAGGTTGTTCCTCCTGCTGAGCTATAATTTAAAAGACGATACTGATCATCATACTCAAAAGTGCTTATTTTTTGATTGGCATCTGTGAGCTTGGCAATATTTCCAAATTTATCGTATTCGTATTTTGTCGTATTTCCATCAGGGTCAGTCAATACAGAAAGTTCATCATAGAGATTATAAGTTTGATAGGTATCTCCTTTCTTAGCATCTGTAATTCTATAAATCAATGACTTAGCATCATAAAAATAGGTTGTTGTCTGTCCTAATGAATTGGTGGTAGTTGTTTTTCCTTCTTCATATTTTGTCCAATATTCTAAAATACCATCATCGCCCCACGTATGAATACATTTTGCATCTTCGTCTTTTCGGTCATATTCCCAATAAAAACTAAGTCCACTTTGGTTAGTGAGTTTGCTGAGTAATCTTCCTTGGTACTCAAAATGCTTGGTTACACCATTGGCATCTGTTACATGAGCTAAATTTCCTTCTTCATCATAGTCATAACGAATCAAATATATTGTTTCATTTTGATTTTGTGTATGAACAGCTTTTACTCTTCCTTCAAAATCAGTTTCTACATAAATATTGCGTCCTGCACTGTCTATAATTCGGTTAAGGTGTCCTTGTCCGTTATATTCAAAGACAATACGGAATCCTAAATCATTTTCTATAAAACGAATTGGACGGAATCCACCTTTATAAGATTGAGTAGCAAAACGATGTGTAAGTCCTTCTTCAGTACGCAAACCATACCCTTTTTCATCTCTAAACCAAAGCATTTTGTCTTGGCGTTGATGAAACTGATCACCAACTTGAAGAGGTGGTAATATAATTTCTCTAGCATCTTTGAGGCGCACACAAAAGAATCCTTGATCTACTTGCCAAAGTCCCATATCGCAGCTAAGATGCCAGTTGTAACCTAAATTGGTTTTCATTTCTACATCGCTATAATAGGTACGTTCCCAAACCAAAGGAATAGGACCAGGCAAACTAAAGTCTTCATTATTGGCATATACTCTACCTGTTGCAGCATCTACAGGTTCACCAAACATTTTACACTTAGAAAATTGTAATATTTTACCTGTTTTAGGATGTTTTTTCTTGATTTTATCAATTAAGCCTTGAAATTTATCTCCTACTCTTTTCCATAACTTTCCTAGTCCTTTCAATCCTAGATTAACAGCAAGAGCAAACAAATCTATCATAGGAGGTCCTCCAACTAATACAGGTTTTCCAGCAGGAATTACATTAAGAAGTGCTGAAGTAGGAGCCATCAAACTTGTTTTGGGTTTTGACGGTTTTTTAGGTCTAAATGGAGCAGGAATACCTACTAGATTACAAGATAACGCAGGCAAAAACTGGAATGAAAACGGAGCTCCATCAGCTAATACAGTAGCACTTCCCATAAACATTTCAGAAGAAGACATAGGAGCAACTACTGGAAGAGCATGTAAAATAATACCTGGAAGATGCTGAATAGGAGTACCTGCATTGGCAATCCATTTGTTATTTACCTGAACACTAGGCTTCATCATGGCTACAATAGCCCGAGCTACTGAAGTAACACTAATAGGTTCTGGTGGTGGTTCTTCCCCTTCAGGTACAGGAGCTGGTTCTGGAGCTGGTGGAATTGCCATATCAATAGCAGCAAATATAGCAGCTATAATATCGAATACCATTCCTACATGAGGAACAGGTAACATAGGAGAAGGAGGAAAAACTGTAGGGTGTCCATCTATACCAATAGCAATATCTTGAAACTTTCCTGCTGGCTGTCCAGGTATAGAAGGCAAAAAACCTCCTAATGCAGCTTGTAAGCTATGTAATTGAGTCTGTGCTTCTCCAAATAATTTTGAAGCAATAGCTGAGAAGGTTTTGCCTTGAAGAGCATCTTTAGATGAATTAGCTACTTCTTTAGTTACTTTGCTTGGTGTTATTCCTGTACTCATAATAGGGTTAAAATTTTAAACGTTTTGTTTACTTAAAGCATTTTCGACGTTTTGCTCTACTTCTTGTTGAAGATAATCTTGTGTGAGTGCTTCTTTTCCTTCCAAGAGATTTTGCCAATCTTCTCCTATTAATGTCGTGAATGCATCGTGCAGTATTTGTATATCAGATAAAGGACGTTTTGATTGTTTAGCTATTTCTAGTGCTAATTCAGCACTAAATAAATAGGTAGAACTTCTTCTCATTTCTTGTTCTAATAAAGAACCTGCTTCTAAAGAAAGCATACAGTCTGTCCAAGCTTCTTTCCATCTTTTCATTTGTGCAAACAAGAAGGCACTTTGTCGGAAACCTTCCATGGTATAAAAGACATCTTTTTGCTCCTTTGATTTTTCTGTTAGTTTTCTATAACAAAAAATAGCTTGTTCATTATCTTTATCAGTCATGTATAAAGCTGCTTTCAATAGCATGGCTGCACGCCACACAGGATAAGCTCCTTCTACATTTTCCATCATTCCTCTTTCTGTCAGTTTAATGGCAGCATTTACTTCTTGAAATGATTTTTCTGTTTTTTGTTTGCTAGAAAATGCAATGGCACAAATTAAATGTGCAGAAGATTTTGTATTTAGCAAGTTAAGTCTGTAGCCAAGTGTTTTGAGTCTTGTTGTTTCTTTGTCTAAATCGATTTTATTATTGGCAGTAGCTTCCATAACTTTTCGTACTTGCTTTTGAAACTTGCCTACTGGACTATTTGGTTTGCCTGCTTCACTATCTTTATCCATTTCGTTGTTCATAGCTGCAAGCATATCCAAATCAACATACAATTCTCTTACTCTTTGTTTTCCATAAGTAGATTGCACATCTTTTAATACTCTTTCTTGGCGTAAATCAATAGCAGCAAAACGAATATCTTTTGGTATTTTTCCACTTCCTAATTTACTCTCAAACCATTTTGCCCAGTTTTTTTGGTGCATTTTGGCAGGAGGGAAATATAAAATAAAATTTATATCTTCTAATTTAAGTGTATTTTTTAATCGTTTTAATTCTTTGAGTACACTTATAAAAATAGGAGGTAAATCAGAATCAACTTTATAGTCTTGAGGGAGGAATCCATCTTCTTTTAAAGCTCCAATAATATCATATTTTTTTTCATTTGGAGTTTCAAACCATGCTAAAAATTCATTCCAAAGTCCTTGTTCATACTGTTCTGGATTTTCAAAAAATGTATTAAATCGAAAGAAAATATCATCAAAAATTCCTATAGGAGAGGCTTCAGTATCCATAAATTTATCCAAAATATCTAAATCTTGGTATTCAGATATCCATATAGCCATTTCCCATTGTTTTTTATCAATGGTACGCCATTCATTTCTGACTTTATTAAATTCTTGTGCTGCAGATGCTTCAGACATATCTTACTGTAATTAACTTAACTATTTAGGAATTGATTTTGACTAATGCGCCTGAAATAAGTGTATCAGCAGTAGAATTGGTAACAATTTGCTTTCCTCCAAGCTCAAATTTTACATCTGCTGTAGTATTTACATTTTTAGCATTTGTAACTATATCTTTCTTACTACTAATTGCTACTACTTTATCAGAGCCTATAGAAACTTGTTTAGTACCTGTTATGGCTATCGTATTAGCTGATAATCCTATAGAGTCTGATTGAAGTACAATTGTTTTACTACTTTTCATAGTCATTCCTCCAGCACCATCCATATTGATAACACTTCCATCTTTATCTATTATAGTAATACTTCCTTCTGTATCATTTAAGATAATCGTACAACCACTTTTAGTCTGAATAATTTTTTGTTCAGGATCTTTACGAGGTGTTTTTTCGCCTCCATTATAACGAGAACCCATTACAAATGGCTTTTCAGCACTTTTATTTTCAAAACCTACTAAAACTTCTTCTCCTATTTCGGGAATAAAATACATACCTTTCTCACTTCCTGCATGAGGGGTTGTTAAGCTAATCCAAGGTGAAAGTTGATTTTTTATAGCTTGCCACGGAAATTGTACACGAACACGTCCTAATCCTTGTGGGTCATTATTATCTTTTACAATAGCATATTGTTCTTCACAAACAGGTACTGCATCTTCATCAAAATAAATTGGAACTTTAATATCTACTGGTACACCTTCAAATGAATTGATATATTCTCCACTGTTATTAATTGAATGGGTAATGGAGGTAATGATATAACTTCCATACGTATCTGTTTGTCCTGCAACTTCTGTGTTTTTTCCTGTTACTTCTATTACACTTCCTATTGCTACTTTAGGCTCATCACTCTTTCCATTAAAAACTAATGTATTAAGTGCATGTTGAGCTTTTAATTTAAGTACAGAATCCAGTTCTGATTTTCCATTCTCTAAAAGCGTATGATTATAGAGAGAAGTGGGCTTTTTTGCAAATAACTTACTTGATGCTTGTGTTGTACTACTTATATATGGATTTGATACGTTCTGCTTATGGTCTGAGTTAGAAGAATCATGTGTTTTTGCTTCTACAGAATCATAAGCTAAGTAAGTATGATTTTGAGGTCTGACTTTCATCACAAAATTAAACTCTGACAAATCCTCTCCAAAAATAAGTGGTTGAGAAGTATTATCATGTCCTCCAAACTTTACTTCTTCACCATCATAATAGAACCATTCTCCATAACGCTTAGCAAGACGACACATAAAATCAAAATCACTTTCTTTATACTGTACTGTATAAGGAATAGCCTCTTTAAAGACAGGTTTAGAAACTATCTTTAAGCTATCACTAGGATATTCTTGCGTTGCCTCTTTTATAATATCTACTAAATTTTTCTTTTCATAGCTTTGGGAATCTTTTCCATGAGCCATTAATAAGGTAGGACTATACACTGTAATTACAAACAATCCTTGACCACCATCATATTTATGGATATTGACATTTTCCACAACTCCTATAAAAACGAGTTGATCTTCATTAACTAATAAAGTCAAACGTTTTCCCATATATTCTTTTGCTTTACTAGCAAAATCACCTGATGGGTTTTCAATAGATTCTGTTGGGCAAGTAATGATAAGCTGATGATGACTCACTACTTTTTGTTCTAAAGTAATGGTATAGCTACTATTAACAAGAATAGCTTGTCCATCAAGAAGGATTTGGGTATTAACAGGTTTAGCCATGATATAAAATAAATAAGGGTGATAATAAAGATAATTGAAAGATAATTTATTGTATAGTTAAGCTACTGCCCATTTGTTTCCAAAAAGAGCATTATTTGCTTTCATATCTTTAGTAGAAATAGTCATTTTAATCTGCATAGGTTCAGCTGATTGATGATTAAAATGCTCTGCATAGTCTATACAAAAAGCTTTAGTAAAGGATAACTCAAACATACGAGCCATTTGGTCTCTTCTGTAAAAAATAATCTTTCCATCTTTAGTATTTACATGTTCTGTCATCCATTTAAGGAAATTTGTAATGCCTCTTGATTCTATTATTAGTGTAATCTGCCCTCCTCTAGCAACACTAGAAGGTTTATTATTTTTGTCTATACTCTGATTGAAATTATATGTACAATCCAGTACAGTATATATTCCTTCATCAATTTGTAATTCAGATAAAAAAGTCATAGTTGAAAAATGGAAGTGTGAAAATAAAACCCAAATTATTTTTATACAAAAAAAGGAACTGTATGGTTGTACACAGCTCCTTTTTATAGAAAGATATTAACTAATCAATAAGCAGGAGCTTACATTTACATAGGTTCTGCCCACTGTTTTGTCAAGACAGCGTTCTCAACAGATAATACTCTAGCTGAGAAAGTAATAGTTTCTATAGTAGGGTTTTGATCACTAACATTGTCAAATTTATTAGAACCTGTTACTCCACCACCACTAAATGTTTCGCTATAACCTACAACATAGGCTTCTTCAAATTTTACCTCTTTCATTTTGGCATTAGTATCTCTCTTGAGGTAAATAAGTTTCCCATCAAGACGAGTAAAATTATCTATCATATTTTCAATGAAAAAAGTATTAGATGTAGATTCTAAACTAACAGTAAGTTTACCACCTCTTACAACAGCAGAAGGACGACCACTAGCATCTGTTTCTTGATTTAATTCAAAGAATGAATTAAGAACTTCATAGGTTCTTCCACCTACTTCAAGGTTTACTTTAAAAGACATAATAATAAAAATTAGGGTTGATAAATAAATATATAAAACAAAAATTTGTGAACGCAATATATCATTTATTTTATAAATACAAAAATAGTTTTTAAAATTTTCCTGTTTTTTTTAAAAAAACTATACAATGTCTTTTTTTTGAATTTCGAAATTTAGCAAATAAAAAAATATTATTTTTTATTCAAATATATCAATTTACCTTGCTCTATTTATCTGTCTACAGACTTCTAAATCTCGTTTTACTATCTCTAATTCGCTTTTATAGGTTTCTAACTGTTGTAAAAGCAAATCTATTTCTTCTTTAGATGCTCCTAAAGTATTGATAGTTTTCTTGGCATTGATGAGTTGCCTGTAAGCAAGTAATATATTATCATACATATTATCTCTTTTTAGCTCCAAACTATCTCTATTAGGTATAATATACTGCATAGCAATAATTGTATTAATAGCACTTTGTTGATTGAAGTAAAAATCTTCTCCTTTTACATTAAGAGAATCTGTATAAGATTTTAATTCTTCTAATTTAAAGGCAAATTGTTCTTGAATTTGAAACTCTTCTGCCATTTTTCTATTCTCGTTTCTCAAATGACTCAACTCCTTACGAGGAATCTGATAATCAAAAAAAACAGCTAAAAGAATGACTCCTACTGTTATAAAAAAAACAAGTAGAAAAAGTAAAAAAGAGTAAGCTCTTTCTTTTTTATTTAAAACTTCCATAGTTGATAACTAAAATTAATCTGCTAAAAATGTACGATTACGTTGTGTTCTATTTAATGATGAATTCTCTTCTCTCTCTTTGACAAAAATACCTGTGTCTTTACGTTTACCAATAAAGTCAAGACGATTGAGAGCTGAAAATAAATCACTCATGGTTCTCATAAAATTGACTGTAGAAATAGCTGTTTTGTCTATTTGGTTATGCTTATAGCCTGTATTAACCACTTCAGTAAATAATACTTCGAAACCTCCTTGACTAATGCTACACCATTCGGCAAAATAATTCAATAAATCTTCTTTTCCTGAACCTGATTTAGAGTCTATAAAATTTTTCATTAGACGAGCCAATGAAACTATTTTATCAAACATATAGGCAGGAGATTGATGCAGAGCAAACCAACGGAAAGAATTAATTTCTTTGCCTGTAAAATCTATAATACGCTCACAGAGCTGGAGTAATATTATACCTAAATCACTATTTTGATTTTTATGATTGATTTTTTGAGCAATTTGTACAGCAAAAAGTTCTATCTGACCCAAAAATTTATCTATTTGGTCATAAATATTAATTAGATGTTGATGACTACTTACTGTGGTAGAAGGTGGAATATAATCATCTAATAAATACGTTTCGGTAGGAGTAACAATAATTTTCCCAATAGTTAGTTCGTATCCACTATGTGTTTGTTCTAAAAATTTTCCTTCAGGAATTAAGTTTAGTTTATAAGTAGGAAGAAGATAAGGATAACGAGGAGGATTTTCCTCAGGGTCAGGCTCTCCAAAAGGTATCTTTTCTGGATTTACTGTAACATTAGCAAGTAATACCATTTCTCCTTGGTTACTTTCTTTGAGCTGAAAGGCTACCTCAGGATAAGCTTCTTCTAAACTCAACATCTGTGAGTTTTTAGAACTGATTTCTATTCGGCTTCCATTAGGAGTGATAGCATGACACTCTTCTAATTTGACACGTAATAATTTATGATTATCTATTACTAAAGATATTTTTACAGATTCTTCAATAACTTTAGAGGGCAACAATCCATATGAAATAGGAGAAGTAGAAATACCAATAGCATCTCTTACCATCTCATGAGAATAATCTTGAGTAGCAAGAAAATGATTTTTATTAATTTTCATGCCATCTACCCAGTTGATTGGAAAATGTTGAGAACGTTCGATCATGAGTTAAATTTGATAACTAATAACTATACAATGTAAGATTATAATTCTAAAAAATTGTCAATTTAGATTTATTGTTCAATAACTTAATGAAATTATATTTCTATTATTATATAACAATTTATTTGACTTATATTTTTATTTCAAAATATAAGTTGATATAATTTTATTTATTTTTTATATAAAAAAACAATAAAATTAGAAATGAAAATTTTATTATTGCAATATCAAATGTACAACTATCTGTTGAAAGATTCTAGTTTTTTTAAAAAAAATGTTTAGTGAAAACAAAAAATATGTATCTTTAGCCAAAATTTATCATAAACTTATCTTTATATTATGCTATCAAATTATGGAATAGGCGGGAATGAGGTAAAGCAAGATGCTAGTGAAGCAATTAGTGAAATACCTTTGAATAAAACATTAATAGCTCAAAAACTTACTGCTGACACTCCCATTAGACCTGAAACTGTAGAAGGTTTACAAACTACAGAACAAGTATTCGAACACTTCAAACCTACTGTTAAAGTAAATTTTGAAGACAAAGAAGGAGGAACACGCCCTGAAGAATTAAAATTTAAAAATTTAGGTGACTTTGGTGTTAAAGGCATTACTGCTCAGAGTGCTTATCTAAATAATTTAGAAGTTGAAAAACAACAATATCAAAAAATTATTAAGCAACTCAAAACTAACAAAATACTTAAAGCAGCACTAGAAGATGCAGATGCTAAAGGTGTTCTTTTAGAAACAATTAATAATTTAATTCAAGAATTAGACAATCAATAAATCATAATAGTTATATGGCAACAGCTGAAAAAAAAGTGCAGCAAAGCACCAGTACAGAAGTACAGAAAGGAAAAGGAAAAAGTCTTGAGAGTCAAGTAGATTTATTAGCTAAATATGGTGGTTTTGATTTACTTGAAATGTCTATTGAAGGTTCTCAAAATCTTAATCCTAGTCGAAAAGCACGTAAACAAATTTTTCTAAATGAAGCTAGTAAAAAAGCTGACAGAGAAGAATTGAAAAAATCTTTAGAGATGTGGAAAAGTGTCCTTGAGAGTAAAGATAGCTTAACTGATATGGTAGCAGACTGTGAAGACAATTATCATACTTCACAACAAAATCTAGAGAAGAACTTGGCAAATGCTGTCAAAGAAACTAGAGAATTAGAACAAGCCTATCGTTCAGTGGCTCTTTTCTATAAAAACACAGAGCAATCTAAAGTCAAAAATGTTACTATCATCAATGCTGAATTAGAACAGCTTCAAGACCTAGATAATACACGATTCATTGATACTATTCATGAAGAATTGGTGGCTAATTATGATCGTTTAGATTTGAGAAATAACTATAGTTTGTTAGTTATTCCTGGTTATTTGGGCAGCAATACAGTAGTAGAAAAATGGGCAAAAATAGCTCACGAAAACAAAGTAATGCTTGTTACAGATTTTGCTCATTTGGATGAGCCAGATGATGTAATGGAAATGTTTGAAGCTGCTAACTTAACAGGAGGAGATATCTATCGTTCAAATGTCTTGATGACTTGTAACTGGTTAGTAGGACGTGGACGATTTGATCAAGTAAACGAACAAGAAGATTTGTTTGTTCCTCCTTCAGGTGCATTAGCAGGAAAAATATACAGAACATTAATGTCTCAGGTTACTGCTGGTAAAAAGCATGGTGGAATCAACGAAGTAGATGGAGTTACTTTTGATCTCAAGAAAAGTGAAATTGCTAACTTAGAAAACCTTGGACTTATTCCTATGGTTAATGAGTATGGAAAAGTAATGGCTTTTTCTGGAAAAACTCTTTTCAATGGAGACAACCTCGGATTACAGACTTATTCTGTTGTTCGTGTATTTGACCATGTAACAAAAGTGCTTATGGATTTCTTAAATCGCAGAGCTTTTGAAAACTTTACAGGTAAGACTCGCAAAGAAATTTTAGAACAAGTTGTGAAGTTCTTAGATGGAATCACAGGTCATGATAAACTTATCGAAAACTTTGAAGTAAGAAGATTTGAGCAAGATAAAGTTCAGAAAGATAAAATCTATATGGATATTCACTTAAAACCTTATTTTCCTGCAAAGAATTTCCTTATTAAATTGGAAGGACAAAAAGGAGATGATGGTACTGAGTGGGATAGTGAATATGCTCAAAACTAATCTGATTTTTAATTAATAGCTAATTATAAAAAAAAGGGGATTCAAATCCCCTTTTTTATGAAAATGAAAAAAATATTTATTACTTCTATATTTTGTCTTATGATATATTGCATAACAGGAATAAGTTATGCTCAATCTGACTCTACTATAGTAACTGACCCTAATCTAAAAGAAAATCTTTCTTATCGTAAACAAGGTATTATAGATAGCCTTAATGATAAATTAGCCAAAAAACCATACGTCTATGTAAGTCCTTATTATTTTAGAGTATATAATTCTGATAAAGAATATATGGCTTTACAACTCGGAAAAAGAAAAAGGAATAAGATTTTTTTGTATATAAAAGTATTTTCCCACAATGTTTGTATTAGAGATGGAAAAGTGGTTGAGTTTATATTTGAAGATGGCTCTATAAAATCTTTAAAGAAAAATAAATATCCTGTTAATTGTGATGGAATCATTGTTATGAGGCTCAGAAGAAAACAGAGAAAAATGCTTACAGAAGGAAAAATAAAAAGTTTTATGATATTTACTTTTCAAAAAGATTATACTTTTCACATTACAGAAAAAGCTGCTCAAAGTATCCAGAATGATATTATACTTTTAAAGAATTATAAATTTTAGTTATGCCTTTACCAAATCTAAAACTATCTTTATCCATTACAGATAACCCTGGCTCTCCTCTATATACTGGACATGGAGAACGAGAAAAAATGGCTTCTTTTGATTCACAAATGAATCAACATACTATCAATATTACGATTTCAGAAGAGCAGATTGGAGAATTTGAAGTGCCTGTCGATAATCAATTATGGGAAACTGGTCAAAAAATTATGTTACCTACTTATAAAATGTTGCTAACAGATACATTAACTGATGAAACATCTATTTATGAAGTAACTAGAGATAATTTTTTGAGTACAGAATTACAAAAGAAAAAAGTAGGTGGTATATCTATTTTTGGTAAAACGTTTTTTGCTAAAGAAGGAATATCTATGCCAATGGTAGCCTTCGAACCAAATAAAGAAAATATAGAAATTTTTACTGCTAATAAGTATAAAACACTTAAAAAAGATTCTTTATATTATACTTTAAACCAAAAGCAGAGTACAGCATATTTAGTAGCTGGTGTAACTCAAAATATTGTATTTACAAATACATCTATTGATTACCTTTTTTATGTAATACAAGGAGAAAAATTTATTGGAGATATTTTATACCGAGAAAAATTTTTGAAGCTAACTCCTATCGTCAAAATCAATTTGATAAAGCGAAAATCTAAAATAAAAGAAGTAGTACAGCAAAATAAAAAAATAATTTATTTATCTTAAATACTCTCAACAATTCCTATAAAGAAACATTTAGAGGAAGTTAGTTTTTATTAAACGCAACAATAAATAAATCAAGAGAAAAACATAAGTCAAAAAAATTCTCACTACATTTGGAGAGAAACTAGTAAAATTCATTAAATATAAAATCAATATGCTTTTAAATTCAAATTTATTTAATAAAAAAAATTATTTCTAACTGGTAGTTAGAAATAATAATTCAAAAAACTTAGTAAGGTTTTAAAAAATAAAAAGTTAATAAAATGTCAAACAAAATAAAGCATTCGAAAACTTTAACTTTTTTAATTATCTTTGCTGATGCCATTTGCAAAAATTCCAATTTTATATATAAACTTATAAACAGGAAAACTGCAAATATTACTAACTAAATTATTTTAAAATAATTCTCTAGTGCAGTAAACACATAAAAAAACCTTTTGATGCGACCAACATCAAAAGGTTTATAATATTTTTAACGAGCGAGGTTTAGACGACCATGTTTATACTTGTATTGCTCATTAAGGAATTAACACTAATAAAAGCGTCAATCAGTACCACGACAAAGCCACATATCACTATAACTATGTCAATTAATACAACAACAAAGATAGCAAAAAGTTTGCTATGTTCAAACTTTACTCCTACTATAAGTAACTTTTCTTCATTAAATACCTATTACAGTTACATTAAAGGTCTGGCTTACTACACAGACCAATACGCCAAAGTGTGGGAAATACTCGGTTTTTCACACTTGGCAGACAAATCTTCCTATCATAAAAGTCCTTCACGACCTCATAAAAACAAAAAATCCTTTGCTATTTCTGCAAGTGGTTATTTTCACGACTTCTATACTGGAGAAAAAGGAAGTGTTTTTGATTTTCTACAAAATGAAAAAAATTATTCAGAGCAAAAAGCCTTTGAATTTGTAGCTAATCTATATGGTTTTACAGAGTATACTATTGGAGAAAAAAATCAAACTAATTATTTTGAGCAGCAACAAACCAATCAAGAAGTAGAAAATGAGGTTCTGACTTATTTCCGTTCTCGTATATACAAAGAATTAGGAATTTCAAAAGAAGAAGCACAAACCTATTTTTCTCCTGCTCTTGGAAAACACAAAGGTATTAGCATTCGATATACAGATATTGAAGGAAAGACTATTTTTGATACCATTGAAGGTGAAAAGCAAGTTTTTGAACGTATTCGTCTAGCAAAACCCTATTGTAACAAAGAAGGAAAAACAACTAAGTATTTAAGTCCAAAAGGAGCTAAAACCTATCCATATCTCACAGCTCTTGCGCATGCACCTGAAACGACACAAGAACAAAGAACACTTTTCATCACAGAAGGAGAATTTAAAGCCTTTTTTGGAGTACAAAAACTTGGTTTACCTTTTATTGGAATTGGTGGTATTTCACTTGCAGCAACAGCACAAAAAAATCAAAATGGACAGACAGACTATCAGACAGCTACTTTTGATAAACATACAAAGTCTGTTTTAGAAAAATTAGGTTATCAAAATATTCATCTTATTTTTGATGCAGATACATTTGAAAATGAAAGTAAAAAAACTCGTCACCTTCAATTTTTTACAGCCATTAAAAAAGCTTTTTTTGCAGCTAAACATTTGGGTTTAGGTTTTACTTTTTCAGTTATCAATCCCATTTCAAAAGCAAAAGGATTAGATGATTTGAGTAAAGACTATTCTACTTTTGAAATTCGAAAAAAACTCACACAAACAATAACTCACAATCATTTATTCTATCATTTTAGATTAGATACACAAAAAACAGATAATCAAGCATTTTTTGCTCTTCAAAAAGCATTTTTTGCTAGTAAAAAAGAAGTAGAAAAAATCCAACAAATTGAAATAAATGGTTTTTTGGGAAATCAACTTTTAGAAAATCAATCGTTTTTAGATTCATTAGAAAAATCAAAATTTACCTATTTACAAGCTCCAACAGGGATTGGAAAGAGTTATTTTGTAAAACATCATTTAACTAAATTTCTAAATGAAAAAGATTTTGTAGTCCTTTTTGCTGCGCCTAGAAATGCCATTGCAAAACAACAAGCCTTACAAGTAGGAGAAAATGGAAGTGAAAATAAGATTGTTTTTACAGCAGATACAGCTTCACAAGCTATTGAAAGACTAAAAACTGAACAGCATGATATTATTTATACCAATTTTGACAAATTGCCAGATGCTTATCATGTTCTGACCCAATTTTACAATAAAAAAGTATTCTTAGTAATCGATGAAGGACATTTAATCACAAGTGATAGCACTTTTAGACCCAAAGTAATTGGTGATTTATTAAATACTTTACTTAAAAATGATACTAATTTATTGATGAGTGCTACTCCTACCAAACTCTATTTGCCAAACTCAGAAATAAATCATTTTGAAGTTCTTGCAAAAAATAAAAAAGAATATGCTGCGCCTTCACTTATTTTCTGTCAAGATAAAAAAATGACTTCTTTTGCTTTTGAAAAATGTAAAACTATTGTAGAAAATAATGAAAGGGCAATTATTCATATTAATAGTATCGAACAAGCTCGCTTGCTCCAAAATTTATTGCTAAAAGAAAAAATAGGTGTTCACTTTTTGGCTTCTACTGGACTTACTCCAACAGAGAAAGAAAATTTTGATAGTATTCAAAGCAAGTCTACTTTTAATTGGAATGATAAAAAGCCAATAATCATAACTACTTCTGTTTTAGAAGCTGGATTTAATATTGAAACAGATAGAAAAACGACAAATATTTATCTCAATAAAACAAGAGCAGGATTTGATACCACTTCATACCGGCAATTTATTGCTAGAGTCAGAAACTACTATGAAAAAGAAGTGAAAAATATTATTGTAACACAAAACTATGCTCATTTCTTGCCTAATGAGAATTTAGTTTTAGACTATGATTATGAAAGAACTATTGAATTTGCTACTGAAAGTTTAATTATTCACAACAAAAGATACCAAAATTCTCAAAAAGAATATGGAGAAGAATTTCACAACTTTGAAACCGAAAAACTAAAAACAGAAGTTTCTAAATATCTCTACTTTGATAATGACAAAGGAAATTTTCAAATTAATTACCAAGAAATATTTGCTGAATACACTCACGAAAAAAATAAACAGGGAAGTCCTTATTTTGAGAATCCTAAAGAAATTTTGTTTTATGAGCAATCTGTTAGTGAAGGAGTGAGTCAGTACCAAGAGTTTCAAAAAGCAGAAAAAGACAAAGCAGCTCAGGAAATAACACATTTATTTGTCAATGACTTTGAAAAACTGGTTATTTCAGTAGAAAAATATACTCAAGATGTAAAACTGAAAGCCAAACTAAACTTTGCTTCTACAGAAGACCCTATTTTGCTAACTCCTGTACAGCTTGTAATAGCCGAACAGCTTTTAAAACACTATTTGTATTTACTCAAAACAAGTAACGAAAAAAGAATTACAGAAATTTCTGCTTTAAAATCTATTTTGGTAGATACAGAAAAATTAACCCTTCGAAAGACAAACGATTTGAGAAAACGAAAAATGGCATTTATCTCTTACTGGCTACTACTTAGAAGAAAAACAAGTAAAAGAATGGGAGTTTCCGAATCATTACAAGTAGAAGAGTTTAAGAGAGTAATTAAAATTTTTAAAGAACTAAAAGGAAAACTACGGACAGCAGAAGAAATAACAGAAGCCATTAATCGTTTCCAGCATCAGAAAAAAAGGTATTCAAAACGGAAATGTTTAGAACTGGTACAGCTACTTTGTCAAGTTGAAAGAACAGCAATAGTTGAGCAAGGAAAGAAAACTTATTTCTATGCTTATAGTGGCGAAAAGGACTATAAAACAGCCATTTCAGAACTTTTAGAAGAACCTTATTTTGATTGAAAAGGACATAGATTAGACTAATTTACCTATAACAAACTAACCCTAATTCATATCCATAATAAAGCAAAAGAAAATAAATACATATCGTTTTGAAAGATTAGAATTTTCTAATAATTGAAATTTTCAAAAATAATTGTTTTTGAGTGGTTTAAAGCTGCTTTTTACTAAAAATAACGCATAAACTTAATAACGTAATTATTGAATTGTGTTTTTATGTTGTTATATAATAAGAAAAAAATAATCAGAGTGACAATTTTTAGCAGTATTGAAAACAAGCTCTTTTATTAGAGCAAAATTCCATCTTGTGTCTATCTATGAAAAGTAATTTTCATTTTGGTATAAATATTATTTTAACATAAAAACATAACTACGATTTTGTGTTATTATGACAAATAATAAGCTATAAAAACATACAAGTATAGTTATGTTTGTGTGTTTTTAAATAATGAACGATTTCTTACTGAAATATAATAAACACAAAAACACAATTAAACATTTACGTTATTATGCCTAATCCTATTATATAAAATATCATATTTAAGCATAAAAGCATAATTACACTTGTGTATAATAAGTTTAAAAAATGCTTCTAATGCTGTAATTTGATGACTTTTTGAAGTTACTAAAATATCAAAACATAAAAACACAATTAAATAATTACGTTTTTATGTAAAATTAATTATCTTACAATCATTTCTAAAACAGTTTATTTTTTTACTCTAAAATCTTAATTACAATGAAAAAATCACAATCAAATGAGCTTTTCGAAAAATTGGAAAGTATTCGTAATGAAATTGAAAATATAGAATATTGGTCTGCAAGAGACTTGCAAGAATTATTCTCTTACCAAGAATGGAGAAATTTTGAAAAAGCTATCCAAAAAGCAATGATTTCTTGTGAAACTGCTTCAGAGAAAGTAGAAAACCATTTTGTTGAGTCCAACAAAATGGTCGAAATAGGTAGCAAAACAACAAGAAAACTTAAAGATTATGCTCTTACTCGTTATGCTTGTTATTTGATAGCCCAAAATGGTGATCCCAATAAAGAAGAGATTGCATTTGCTCAAAGTTATTTTGCAACACAAACTCGCAAACAGGAACTTGTAGAAAAAAGAATTGCAGAAATTGAACGAGTAAGAGAACGAGATAAATTGACACTTTCTGAAAAATTATTATCTCAGCTTTCTTTTGAGCGTGGAGTAGATAGTGCAGGTTTTGCTTTTATTAGAGCAAAAGGAGATGAAGCCTTTTTTGGTGGGAATAATACTCAAGCTATGAAAAATAAATTGGTTGTACCAAAAGGAAGACCTCTAGCTGATTATTTACCTACTGTTACCATTTGGGGAAAAGGATTAGCAACAGGAATTACAAACCATAATATAGAAAACAAAAATTTGGAAGGAACAAACCAAATAGCAGAAGAACATACAATAAATAATGATGAAGTAAGACAATTACTTATTCGTCGTGGAATTGTTCCAGAGGAATTACCAGCAGCCGAAGATGCAAAAAAAGTAAAGAGAAGAATAAACAGTGAAGCAAGAAAATTAATTAAGAAAAAGAAGCAATAGCATAAAAGTTTAATTGTGTTTTTGTATAATTACACAAAGAAAATTTACATAACTAGTATAATAAATTGGCATAAAAGCATAAATAAATACTTGTGTTTTTATGCTTATTAAGTAATTGGGCAGAATTACATATAACAAAACCCACGATTAAAATCGTGGGAAAAGAGGAGCAGAAAGGTGGAAAACTATCCTATAACTAAATTTATGAGTTTCATTCTAAAAAAGATGCTTAATAAATAAGCTCAATTACTTATCTAAAAAAATGACACACAAACGTAATGTTTTAATTGTGTTTGTGCGTCAATACGTAAAAAACTATTAGAACTGATTAGCTAGTGATTTCTATAGTTTTTAAGATGAAATACAAGATACATTCCATAAATTTAATGCACTTTTTAGAAGTAGTGAAAACGAGCTTACTACTTAGATAAGAAAATATTTAGCATAATAACACAAATGCACATTTATGTTATTACACCTAATTTATTGAATACATATAAAAATATAATTTTGTTTTTTATGAAAAATGTCCTCAATGCTACAAATTAAAATGTTGTTGAAACTACAAAAATAAACCTTATTACGGTTTCTATTAAGATAGTTTCCAGTCTGAAATTAAAAACTGTATTTTATCAAATTCAACAGTCTTCCAGACTGTTATACAAAAATAATTGTGATAACCTTTAATATTTAAACACAAAAACACAATTAAATCATTATATATAGACGTAATTAAATAAAAACACACAAATTTAAGTAAATAATTAAGTTTGTGTGTTTTTATTTACAATCTAAATTTTTATTTTAAGAAACTATTTATTTTTCTCTGTATTTGAAAAGTGGTATTCTAAATCTGAAATATCTTTTATAGTAGAAAGATCTAAATCTTTGTAGTGAAGTATTTCTATAAGTTTACTTATAACTTGACTTTGACTAAGACGTAAGCCTGAAGTTCGTTTGAGTGTAAAACAAAACTCTTCTAACCAGTCTCCATATTCTAATGGAATATAAAAATTTTTACGAACCATTTCAGTAGATTCTATTTCTTTATTTTGGTTAGCTTTGCTTTCTGTGTTTTGAGTAGAAGAAAATAATCTATCTGTTGCAGAACTTTGTTTTGAAGTTTTAGGAGTTGTTTTTTTATCTGACATAGTATTCTGGTAGTTATTTACACAAAAACACAATTATACTTTTATGTTTTTGTAATGTTATGTAAAATTAGCTAATAAATTCCTTTGTAAGTGCTTCATAATCTTGATAGCCATTCGATTTTCCTTCTTCATCAAAAAACAAAATAGGTTCTCCCAAAATGGCAATGCCTTTGTCAGTTTCTATTTCTTTTCTATGACCTGCTTCAGCTAGAGTAACATTTTTACGAATAAAAGTTTTGAAAATACTATCTTTTACAACTTCATGACTTGTAATACGTTCAATAGTTTTGTTAGCTACACGAGTATTTTTTTCGTAGAGCGTAATCAATACTCCTTTTATTTCTAATTCTGCATTGAGATGCTCACGTACACGCTCAATACTGGAAAGAAGCATTCCCAAACCATTTGCACTTTTTGGCTGTGACTGACAAACAATGACTACTTCATCAGCTGCATTAAGTCCATTGATTTGCATCAAACCCAAACTAGGAGGCATATCTATCAAAATATAGTCATAACTCAAACTTGCTATTTTGAGTAACTTTTTTAGTCTGGCTTCTCTACCTATAGCACTTGCCAAATCCAATTCAATCATATATAAATCTTCAGTAGCAGGAAGTAAATCTACTCCATAATCTGTATGAACCATTACTTTTTTGAATGGATATTTTTCAGGTTGTACTAAAGAATGATAGAGTGAATACTCTAACTGATAAGGATTAATACCCAAATTCATAGTAGCTGTTTGCTGTCCGTCAGCATCTACTACTAATACTTTGTATTTTTTTGACAAAAAAGCAGCAATGTTTACTACACTTGTACTTTTGCCTACGCCTCCAGCTTGATTTGTAAAGGCAATTATTTTAGTCATCGTTTTGAATGGAAAAGTAAATGATTTGATTTAAAAACACACAAACGCATTTACATTATTGCGTTTGTACGTAGCAATTTATACTTTTTTACTGAAAAATAAAATAGCTAGACACAAAAAAAATAGAGCTTCGTTTTTGAAACTCTATTCTTTTATTTTAAAATAATTTTTTTATTTGAAAAATGAAAAAAGGGCAAATACCCCAATAGAAAGAATGACCATTAGTATTAATCTAACAAAAAATAGTAAAGAGGTATTCTTAACTAAATTAGTAAGTTTACTATCTATCAAAAAGAATAGAACAGCTGTAACTATTCCAGAAGGAATTCCTATTGCCACAGCTATAATTGGCCAACCTGTGTATAAATAAGATATTGCCATTCCTAAAGCAATGGCAATAATTAACCAAATTAGATATTTAATATATTTCATTATTAAAGTTTATCACGGTTATTTTTTATAACAGTCTTACAGACTGTTGAATTTGGTAAAATGCTGTTTTTGATGTTCAGACTGGAATTCTGAACTACCTTAATACAAACCGTGATAAGGTTTATTATTTAGGTTTGTAACCTGGATTTTTTCCTGAACTAAAAGAAGAAGTCAGCGCATCTTTTACTTCATCAAATAATTTGGTATGACTAAGACTATGAGATACCATAGCTAAATAAGGCACACTTCCTGGTTTTTCTGTAAGTTCATTATTATCTCTGTCTGCAGGAGTTACCAAATCAGCATTAAATCTAGCAACTAAATTACTATAAACAGTAATATTAGCTTTTAATCTTTTTACTTGTGTATCTAAGTTTCCTGTTACAATATATTCTAAATAGCCTAATTTAGTAGCTACATCTCGTAATGATTCAGCTGTTGTAAACTGACTAATCAATCTCATTAGTATTTCTTGTAACATATCAGGTCTTTTAGCTCTTACACAATTTTCTAGACCATTTACAAACGAGTCAAAGTTTGCTTTTTTATTTCTTGTATGATAAGGATCTTTAGTAAAAATTGGAATATCGACAATTTTGAATGCACCTTTAACTTGTTGTTGAGGGCTAGTTACAGTATCATCAATTATATCTGAAATACCTGAAGCATTTGGTTCAGCTATAGAAGCAAGTAGATTAAGAAGAAAACTATCAGCTATGCCTGTTTGAATAGCTAGTAAAATATTTATTTGTCTTAGTGCCTCTGTAGGATTCAAATCTTCTACAAATTCAGATCTTCCATATCCCCCATCTCTATTTATTCTATTATTTTCAAAAATTCGTCCTTGTGTAGCAGCCCAATCTCTTATTGCAGTTAGTCTAGTTATAAGAAGACGTTTTTGACTAGATAAAATACCTGTATCTCCTACTTTCTCTATCATATCTATGACAACTTGCACAACCATTCGAACTCCATCTAACATAACAGCTGTTTCTCTCCATAAAAAAGGACCTTCTGTATGATTATTTATGACTAAATCTGTCAGGTGATCAAAGGCAGCAGTATCTGTTTCTTTTACTCTATCTAATGCTTTTTCTAAATCTTCGCCACTAAAATTTTGTATTAGCAACTCTAGGTTTTTTAATGAAAAATCAGCTACTACTCTTTGTGTGAGATCATATTCATTTCTGACATTAATAATTTTACACTTTGAATGTAGTTTGCTGTGATTTAATTGATGTTGCTGTTGAAAAAATGGAGTTGATAGATAAGTAAGCGATTTTATTTTCCACTTATCAGGAAAATTAGAAGAGTTTGCAATAGTATTTGTAAATTCATTAATAACATTTCCTCCATGTGAATGTCCAATAAGGTGTAAGTGTACAGTTTTTTCTGTCCAATTTGGATACACACGCATAAACAAATCTAATAAACGTTCAGCAGCTACAACACGCTCATCGTGATTATTATCTCCTGACCAACTAAAGAAAGTATCTTCAATATGTAAGTCTAAATATTGAGGTTTGAGTTCTTTTACACTTTTCCAAAGATTTTTTTGATCTTCTTTTACATTTCTCCAATATTCCTTATTTGCTTGATGTCGTAGAGCTGTAGTATTTATTGGATCAGTTGTACCTGGCACAAACATAACAATATCTTTAGGCAGAACGACATTTAATTTTGCAGTCTGCGCACCTGAATCATTGGGTTGTCCTGATGGAAAAATTGTAGCGACTAGACTATTTTTGTTGGATGTGTTAGACATAATAAGAAATGATAATAGTAAATAAAATATTTGTTTTTAGATGGGACGAGATTTTAACTAAAGGAAGTTCTAAATAAATTATTTAATCTTCTTCAACTACAATTTCTAGTTCTATAGGCATAATGTCCTTAGTTATTGATATATTTTTAAGTACATCATTAGTAAGCACTTTTCCTTCATATTTAAAATTGTGTAATTGATTTGATAAGTCAATATCTATTTTTTTACCAATACCATTTTGTGTTTCGACAACTAAATACAATATTCCTTCTTCTATCTCATTTATTTTCTTCTTATCTGCATCTTCAAAATGTAGAGAAATAATTTCTAGTTCTTCATCTTGCTTGATTACTGTTGGTGCAACATTATTCATGCTCAAATCAGTTTTTTTCCAGTAATGATCTAAGATTTTGTAACCATCATCTATCATTATAGCAGGAGTTAGATGAATAAGAGTAGTCATTGGCTCTCCATTTTTTGCATTAAAATTATTTCTAAAATGTACACAATGTACATCGTAGAGTTCTATAACTCGGCTCTTACTTGCTGCAGTAACAGGAGAGACTACAATTTTGACATTCTTTGTCATATCAGTAGCTACTGCCCAACTCATAAAACTTTGATCTGATGTAGTTTCAAATATAATTTCGAATATTGTTCCTCTAGGTTTTCCCATTGGTTTTCCATGTTCGTCTGTCGAACGGGTAAAACGAAATTTGAAATCTAAAATATTGATTTCTTTATCTTCAACGTAAAGTTTGCTTACTAAACTCATCTTGCAATAGTATTTAAAAAGGGTAATTTAAGGTCTTAATTGTAAAAATACTTCTTTTTAATAGAATAGCAAACTATATAGTACAATACTTAGAATTATATTTGGAGTTTTTACACTTTATTTGCATTTTTAACTTTAATATACTGGTTTTTTCAGATTAGTATCTTTTTTGTTTTGTCCTTGCAAAGAGGTAAGCCAACAAAAATATTTTCTTTTTAGATTTAGCAAAAAACGCATTTACAACTTGCTCTTTTGGAGTATCAATCAGCAGAAGAAAGAATAACTATTTTTGTATCATTACTATTTAAAGGTGTGAATTGTATATATGTCTCTCCCCCATCAAAAGAAAAATTAAGTAAGAGACTATCTATTTTTTCCTTATTTCTGACTATTCGTTGAGAAAACCTTGAATAAGTAGTATTTTGAAATTCATTATAGTTTTGTAATTCAAATCCTAATGGAATAAAACTAGAATCATAAAGATCATATTTTTCTTTTTGCAATATCCTATAAACTTGCTTTGGAGAAATGTTTTTTATTATGTAAAATTCTGTAAAATCCATTTCCTTTGTTATGGAAGAATAACTACACTCTTTTCCTTTCTTATTAAAGAAACGACATAAATTTGTAGTGTCTTGTAGCTTTACTTGAGTATCTGATACAATAACTTCTACTGTAGAAGATAAGTATGTCATGGTATCTAAAGTAGCATTATTTTTAGTACTTGGGTTACAAGAAATACTACACAATAAAAGTAGAGAGAGTATGTATATATTAGTTCTCATTTTTACTCAGTTTAAACTTACCAATACTATCTAGTTCATATATCTCTTCTGATTTAATTATTAGAGGTTTTTCTTTAGTTCCTACAATATCATTTTTTTCATTAAGCACCAACCAATGTTCTTCAATACTTTGAATTTTTATTTTAGAAAAAGATTCATCTGTTGTGTATTCCTTCTTCAATAAAATTTCAAAATTAAAACGATCGAAAACAATTAGTCTATCAATATAATTGCCATACTTATCCATTGTGTTAAGTTGAAAAAATACTCCAGGAATATCATTATCTCCTGAATACTCTATAAAACTATCTACAAGTAAAAAAGTGCTCTCTCTTTTAATAAATATGGTGTAATATTGATTTGGACTTACATTGTATAACCAGTCTACATTATCCTTATGGTTCTCATCATTTACATTTAATAAATCGACTAATTTAGAAGAAGTAGCTTTTAATTTAGTAGTATCTACAAAAAATCCTTCATCATTTCGTAGAATATACTTTTCAAACTTAGCAGAAGAAAAGTTTATTTTATTGTATGAATTACCTAAAAGCGAGTCTAAAAAAAGGCTATCTTTATTGGTAGTGTTGTCTTTAAGAATGACAAGAGTTGTGTCAGTTGAGGCATTAACTGTATTTGTATTGCTTATAATTGATTTAGGAGTACATTGTATACCTAACAATAGAAATATAAGATAGGAGTATTTCCTCATAGTTTCTGACCTTTTTCAATTTAACAGATTTACAATTCATCAATTGCAGATTTACGGAGTCGAATTACTTCTTTATTTCTTGGAGAATAAATCAAAATGGAATCCCTTTCCTCTCTAATAGTGTATTTAAACTGTCTATTATCAAATATCCATTCTCCAATAGGTAGTCCATTTGCTTTTACTTCTCTTCCTTTTGCAAGTAGTAGAGTATCTGAGTAAACAACTAATTCTGCTCTATAGTCAATACTTTTGCCTTGTTTATAGAATTTGATCAATGGAATTGGAAAGTCTTCATAATTTATATACCAAACACTATCTTTAAATCCATTTGAGAAGAAGCCTATTTTGTATAACCCTATGTCTGCATCACCATAATATTTCCACTGACCAAATAGCTTTGCATTTTTTTCGTCCATTGATTTTGGATAAATTCCTTTACCTTCTGCTAGTAATTTTAGATGCATCAAATTATTTCCTTCTTCTGCCCAAAAATAATCTTTAATAGTATCTTGATTTACTATTCGCAATATATTTGCTGTCTCAGCATCAGATAGTAACCAATCTTTATATTCAAATATGTCAGGAGCTTTAAAGAAAATACTGTCTATGTTTTGATTCTTAGAAGATTCAAGTGATGAATCTGTTATTACTCTTCTTTTGTTAGAACAAGAAAAGAACAAAATACTCATTAAAATAAGCACATAAATTTTATTCATAATTTTCAATACAAATTGAAATATATAAAATGTCTTTTACTTTTTTATCTCTACAAACTTCCCCTTCTGAGATACTTGATACTTAGTTTTGAATATATTTTCAGATACGGTTACATCATTCATCATATCATAACACAGCTCCTTATCTGTAATTTCAATAGTATAGGATTTAGAAATGTAACAAGAACGCCTCCAAGAACATTCATAGGCTCTTGAGCCTACAATAATTAGCTTATCAGTAATGGTATCTGAGGAATCTAAAAGTTGTAACTCTAAGTAAGGTAAATAATAGTCTTGATTACTATTAGTATAAATAAAAACTAAAGCCTTGAAAGTATGTATATCTGGTAAACGCTCTAAAAAAAATGCTTTTCCTATGTAAGGATAACTGTGTTCATAAGCAGGGGTCAGTTCATTTAATTGATCAGCTATCCTAAAAGAAGTAGAATCTGAAAAAAGAGCATTTAATGGATTCATTAAAAATGACTTATCTTTATAGTAAGACTCTATAATACCTTCATTTGTAGAACTTGCATGACTATTTAGAGCAATCTTTTTGTATGGCAAAGAAAGAACTACTTCTTTTTCTAATAGTTGAGAATAGGTAATAGTATCATCAAGATTTTCTACTACTTTCACAGAGTCTATGACTACACTTTCTGATACTACCAAATCATTGCTTTGTACAGTTTCAATAGTGCCACTACAAGAAATGGAAAGAAATAGAACAAGTAAAATAGTTATAGTTTTCATTAATAAACCTATTCATTTAGGTGAAATTTCCCTTGCTCTGTGATAGTATACTTTTTGATTTTATCAAATGCCCAATACGATTTATATCCATTATCTGTAAATTCGCTATTATCTTCATCTGTATCTCCTGTGATAGAATAGATAGTATTTGCTTCTTCATCAATGAAAAATAAGTTTTTAACAGCTACTATCCCATCTGTAAACATATAATACAAATTAAGTTCATCTATTTTTTTCCCATCTTCTCCAATAGAAACAATATCTAAACGAGGTAGAAGTATTTTTCTTTGCTCTTCATCAATCGCACTATCTGCATGAAATAATACTTTTTTGAAAGTATCATCTTTAGAAGGAAATATATAGATAGGTTCAAAATTAAAATGTTTGAAATAGCTAAGTATTCCAGAATCTTGTTTGTAACTTTTCAAAGGATTATACTCAAACTTCTGATTTCCCACATTTAATTTACTGCCAGTATAAAAAATGGAATATACTGAATGTAGGCTATCACCTAAATCTAAATGACTATAACGTTTTGTAGAAAGCAAATCTAAAATCAGTCTACTTCCTAGAAATTCTCTTTTGCTTAATGTATCCACCAATACTATTGTTACACTATCACTCTTAGAAATAGTAGTATATTCTTTTTGAGTGGTTGCCTTATTTATGCAAGCTAATAAGCCAATTGTTATTAGTATAAAGTATAAAAAATAACGATTTTTTTTTATCATTTTATCTCTACAAATTTTCCTTCACGAGATACTAGATACTTAGTTTTGAATATATCTTCAGATATAGTTATGTTATCCATCATATCATAACATTGCTCCTTATCTGTAATTTCAATAGTATAGGATTTAGAAATATAACAAGAACGTTTCCAAGAACATTCATACTCTTTTGAACCTACAATAATTAATTTATCAGTAATAGTGTCTGTGGAATCTAATAACTGTAACTCTAAATAAGGTAGATAATAATCTTGATTAGTATTGGTGTAGATAAAAACTATAACTTTGAAATCATGTATATCAGGTAAACGCTCTAAAAAAAATGCTTTTCCTTTATAAGGATAACTATATTCAGAGATAGGTGTCAATTCATTTAATTGATCAGCTATGCTAAACGAAGTAGAATCTGAAAAAATAACATTTAGAGGGTTTACCAAAAAAGACTTATCCTTATAGTAAGAAGCTATGATATCTTCATTTGTAAATCCCGCCTTGCTATTTATAGCAGTTTTTTTATAGGGCAATAAGAGAATAGTCTCTTTTTCTACTAACTGAAAATAATTATGAGCGATAGAATCAATATTTTCTTGTTCTTCTACAGAGTTTGTTACTAATTTTTCTTGTATTACCAAATCACTACTTTGAGGAGATTTGGTAGTACAAGAAATATAAAAAAATAGAATAAGTAAAACGGTTATAATTTTCATTTTATTTCATTAATATATGACGGATCAAATCCCTGCACATGGAGATGATGATAATGTTGTGCTTTTTCTGTTCTATAATGCTCTGTATGTGGTAAAAGCGAAGTATTTTTGGATACTACAACTTTTTGCTCCATTTTTTTAGTT